>DDMR01000011.1:15117-33259 GCA_002340925.1 Actinobacteria bacterium UBA2541 | reverse complement strand
CCTGGCGGGTTGCCCGAGCGGCCAATGGGAGGGGACTGTAAATCCCCCGGCTCTGCCTTCGAAGGTTCAAATCCTTCACCCGCCACCATCTGGTTCATATTCTGCAAATGCCCCAGATCTGTAACCCCCCATACCTTCGAAGGTTCAAAACCGCGTGCGAAGTCAGCAGAATTAATTAAGAACAGACTGCCCCATATGTAGCAGACCCAACTAGTTTTGCATATTTAGCGAGTACGCCTTTTGTATAACGCGGTGGAAGACTTACAAAATCTTTTTTGCGCATTGCTAATTCACTTTCAGTAACCAATAAATCTAATTTGCCAGCT
This sequence comes from Actinobacteria bacterium UBA2541, assembly GCA_002340925.1. Classification (GTDB taxonomy): domain Bacteria; phylum Actinomycetota; class Actinomycetes; order Nanopelagicales; family Nanopelagicaceae; genus AAA044-D11. The sequence continues at coordinate 32,933 of DDMR01000011.1, read as the reverse complement.
GGAATATCTATACGTATCTGGTCTCCATCCTTGATTAAACCAATGGGACCACCATCGGTGGCTTCAGGAGAAATATGTCCCACACACAATCCGGTTGTGCCTCCAGAGAATCTACCATCAGTAATTAATAGAACATCTTTTCCTAAACCAGCACCTTTAATCGCGGAGGTAATCATTAACATCTCGCGCATTCCGGGTCCACCCTTTGGACCTTCATATGCAATAACAACAACATCACCCTTTTGAATAGTCCCATTGGAGAGAGCTTCCATGGCGGCTTCTTCGCGATTAAATAGTCGCGCTGCGCCCTGAAAAATTTCTACATCAACACCTGCATTTTTAACAACCGCTCCTTCTGGAGCCAGAGATCCCCTAAGAATTGTTATGCCACCATTTTTACCAAAAGGCTTATCGGCGGGATAGATTACATTTCCATCGGCTGCAGGAGGCGCAATATCTTGTAAATTTTCAGCAACCGTTTTGCCCGTAACTGTCATGCAATCACCATGAAGTAATCCCTCATCTAACAAGATCTTCATGACAACTGGAACGCCACCAACTTTGTCCATATCGAACATTACATATTCACCAAAAGGCTTTAAATCTGCCAATAAGGGAACTTGCGCGCCTATACGCTTGAAATCTTCTAAAGTTAAATCGATTCCAAGCTCATGTGCTATGGCAGGCAAGTGGAGTACTGCATTCGTAGAGCCACCAAGAGCCATGACAACTGTGATGGCATTTTCCAAAGATTTTTTGGTGATGATGTCACTTGTGGTAATCCCGTTTTTCAACAGATTGATTATTGTTGCGCCAGCTAACTCAGCAAGAGGTATTCGCCGCGGATCAACGGCTGAGGGTGAGGATGAGCCTGGAAGTGACATCCCCATGGCTTCAGAGGCGCTGGCCATAGTGTTTGCGGTGTACATACCGCCGCAAGTTCCAGCGCTCGGACAAGCCGCTTTTTCAATCCTGTCCAAATCTTCATCTGATATCAGCCCACGAGCGTTGGCACCAACCGCTTCAAAGGATGTCACGATATTGACTTTGATTTCAGTTCCATCTTCAAGTTTTGTTTTCCCTGGAAGAAGTGAACCGGCATACATTAAAACGCTAGGAACATCGATTCGCGCTGCAGCCATCAACATAGCAGGGATGCTCTTGTCGCAGCCAGCTAAGGTAACCATTGCATCTAGGCGCTCTGCTTGCATGACTGTTTCAACTGAATCTGCAATCACTTCTCGACTTACGAGTGAGAAATGCATTCCCTCATGTCCCATAGAGATTACATCAGAGACCGTAATAGTGCCGAATTCCATCGGGAAACCGCCATTGGCTCTAACACCTGATGCAACGTTTTCTGCAACCGTTCTCAGCGACATATTGCAAGGCGTAATGGTGTTGTACGAAGAAGCAATTCCAATTTGCGGCTTAGTGAAGTCATCACCTTGCATTCCTAAAGCACGTAGCATTGCCCGGTTGGGGCTTCGGTCCCGCCCTTGTGTTACTAGCGAACTACGCGGTGTCATACTCACTGTAGTACTCTAACTCCACCCGATCGCCTTGTGAAGAGTGAGATGTGATGACATATACGACGCTTATTTCAACAGAAGACCTTGCGCGTAATTTAATGAATCCAGTTTTTGTAATTTTTGATGTACGGTTTACTTTGGATGATGAATTTTGGGGTAAGAATGTTTATGGAGAGTCACATATTCCCGGTGCAATTCATGCCGATGTCTCGGAACACTTATCTGGCGAGATCATTCTCGGAAAGACTGGAAGACGACCATTTCCGAAGGCGGAAGATTTTGCAAAACAGCTCTCCAAATGGGGAATAACACCTGAAACACAAGTTATTTGTTATGATGCAGAATCTGGTCTTATGGCGGCATCTCGACTCTGGCTTATGTTCCGCTGGATGGGACATGATCAGGTGGCAGTTCTGGATGGCGGATTAAAAATTTGGCTACGTGAAGGACGTGAAGTCAACCAAGAAGTACGTTCGATGACTCCCACCAGTTTCAAGCCAAAAATTCGCGAAGAGTTATTTGCCTCAGTTGAAGAAGTAGATGCAGTTCGAAATGATCCAAATCACCGTGTATTTGATTCACGTGGCGCTGAGGGCTATCACGGTGGTGGAAAATATTACGATCCAGTGCGTGGGCATATTGCAGGAGCTGGATTGGCAGACCGTGCAGAAACACTAACTAAGGATTCACGCTTTCGGCCACAGGAAGAACTGAAGGAGCATTACGCTAATTTACTTGGAGAGGTATCCCCTTCAAATACGATTTTTTACTGCGGATCGGGTATCACCGCCGCCCAAAATGTATTGGCGATGAAGAGCGCCGGCTTTGACGACTGCAAGATGTATATAGGTTCATGGAGCGAGTGGATTACTGACCCAAACCGGGCGATAGAGCTGTGACCCAGAAAAAGTATCGTTATGCGTTAATTGGATGTGGCTTCTTTGCTCAGAATCACCTAAACGCATGGAGTCAAAATCCTGATGTAGAACTTGTTGCGACATGTGATGTTGATTTTGAAAAAGCAAAAACAGCGGCGGCTATTTTTGGGGGTCGTGCCTATGAAAGCGCCGAAGAACTCTATGCCAACGAAGAATTGGACTTTGTAGATATCGCTACAACTCCACCAACACATAAAATGATGGTCGAGCTCGCCGCCGCAAATGGTGTGGCAGCGATTTGTCAGAAACCACTAGCGTGGCAAATGCCTGATGCTAAGGCGATGGTTAGGGCCATGGCTGATAAGAATCTACCTTTTATGGTCCATGAAAACTTTCGCTTCCAGACACCAATGCGAAAAATCAAAGAAGTAATCGATAGCGGCGCAATCGGTCGACCATTTTTTGGAAGGATTTATTTCCGTACTGCCCATGATGTCTACTCGGCGCAATCTTGGCTGGTGGAAAGTGAACGAATGATAATTGTGGATGTGGCAGTGCATCTCTTTGACCTAGCGCGCTATTTCATTGGCGAGCCAAAAACTATTTTTGCTTCCGCACAGCGAGTTAATCCAAAAATAAAAGGTGAAGATTCCGCAACAATACTTATGCACATGGAGGATGCCACCTGCATCGTCGATGCGAGCTATGAGACCAAATCTGATAATAATACGTACCCGCAAACCTTCGTCATCATCGAAGGAACGAGAGGATCGGTAACACTTTCCGCTGATTACCAACTTCAAATTATTTCGGAAGATTCTGTCACTAACGAAAAAATCACGATTCCGGATCACGGCTGGACCACTGAGCCTTGGAATGGAATTCAAGACAGCGTTGTAAATATAAATCGTCACTGGATTGAGTGTTTAAAAACCGGAAATATTCCAGAAACCAGCGGCCTCGATACTTTGAAACTACTAGATATCACCCTTGGCGCCTATGAGTCCATCGATAGCGGACAGGTATTTAACGTGGGATCGTTACTTAAATAGTTCGATGAAGAATCTTCGCGCAGGCCGTCTTTCCCTTCAATATTCCGAAGGAAGTCTTTGGAATATTTGCTTAGGCAATGAAGAGATCATCCGCAGGATCTACATAGTATTTCAAGATATTAATTGGACATCTCGGCCATTTAATATTTTGAATGAAACATGGGATATTCAAGACGATCAATTTTACGCAGAATTAGATCTTAGCGGTACAAAAGATGCTACCGCTTTCCAGGTAAAATTACATATAAGCGGGAGTTCTGACGGAGTAATTAGTTATGGCTTCAAAGGCACATCATCTGCTGACTTCATGCGCAATCGATTGGGACTTTGCCTGTTACATCCAATTGCAGACCTTGCTGGAAAACCATGCACCTTAACACTATCTGATCGATCCTTAGTTAGCTCACAATTTCCTTTAGAGATTTCCCCTCTTCAACCCTTCAAGAATCTATTGGGGATGTCATATAAAATATCAACTGGAGAATTAGCTAACATCGAATTTAGCGGTGAAATATTTGAAACAGAGGACCATCGAAATTGGAGCGACGCCTCATATAAGACTTATTGCACTCCGATTGATCTTCCCTTTCCAGCAAAGGTATTAAAGGGATCTATTATCGAACAAGAGATTCGTTTCTCTTTAGCCGGAGTTGCAAGCAAATCACCGAAACTGGTAGAAAATGAAATATTGGTAAGCGTTTCGAATTCAGAAGTTGGTCTCCCCGATTTTGGACTTAATTTAAGTGATGAGTACTCAGATGTAGATCATAAGGATTTTAACCAGCTCGGTATTAAGCATTTGAGGCTAAACTTGGATTTGGATAGCCATTCTGAGGCAAGCCTTATTAAGGCAATAGAATTAACCAAGAAATTAAATCTCAAGTTAGTTATCGCTGTGAAAGCGGATACAAGTAACCAAGTAAGTGAGTATCTATCAACTAATTTGAATTTACTGAGTGAGGTAAGTAATTTTCTTATATTGGCAAAAACTATGAAAGTAACACCCAAAGAATTTATCACAAGTGCTCGTAAAGTATTAGGCACCGATGTATCGATTTCTGGAGGTACTGACCTATATTTCACTGAGATAAACCGCAGTAATCCAGTAGTACCTGGAATTGATCAAATTAATTTCTCCCTGAACCCTCAGGTGCATTCTTTTGATGACCGTACAATCATACAAAATTTGGCTACACAAGAAGTAATTGCACTGAATGCAGCACGAATTGCTGGTGGTTTAAAAGTCTCAATTGGTCCGATCTCATTACGCCCCAGGTTTAATCCCAATGCGAGAGAGCCAGAAAATGACAGTAGCAACACTCCATTACCTTCATCGGTGGATATTCGACAAAGCACTTGGTTTACAGAAGCCTGGACCGCTATTTCAATGAAGTATTTAGCGCAATCAGGCGCCATAAATTCAGCAACATACTTTGAAACTGTCGGCTGGCGCGGAATAAGAGAACGAAGCCAAGGAACTACAGATCAGGTTAATTTCCCAAGTATGCCTGGAGAAAAATTCCCGGTATGGAATTTATTTACTTCGCTCAAAGGATTTTCAAAATGTATACTTTCATATTCTAGTAATCCTGAATCAGTCGATTCTTTGGTAATTAGGAATTCCCAGGCATCGCGTCTAATCCTTGTCAATTTCAGTGGCGAAGGGAGGCAAGTACATTTCAAAGGTTTGGACCTACCTCCCGTAGGACTACCTCCATCAAGTACTACCTATTTGGATATTTAAGGAGCCGAAAATGTTTGATCCATTGTTTTCTCTAGAGGGTAAACGTACTTTAATAACAGGTGGAGCGGGCTCACTGGGGACTCTAATTGCTCATTCTTTCGCCGAACGTGGTGCAATAGTTACGGTGCAAGATTTAGATCATGACCGGTTAGATATAGTGAAATCTTCGATAGGTGAAAGTAACCAAAATGTTTTCATGATCGCTGCTGATTTATCAAGTGCAAGAGAATGCAAGTTGGTTGTTGAGAAGGCTAACCAATTAATGGACGGCATTGACATCGTAATTAATACCGCCGGCATAAATAGGAGAAAATTAATATCTGAAGTAACTCCTGAAGATTTTGATGCAATTGTCTCTGTCAATATGAGAGCGCTTTATTTCATTTCACAAGCAGCGCACCCAATTATGAAAGCTGCTGGAGGTGGAACCATTGTCAATATGAGTTCGCTAAGTGCTCGATATAGTTTCAACACGATCTCCGTTTATGCAGCTACCAAAGCGGCAGTTACATCTATTACTCGTAGCACTGCTCGGGAATGGGCTAAAGATAAGATCCGCGTCAATTGTATTGAACCTTCGGTAATTAAAACTGACTTCACAAAAACACTTTGGGGAGAACCGCATCGCTCCAAGTGGTTTGATGAGACAACTCCGATTGGTCGACTTTCATCTCCAGATGAAATAATTGGGACCGTGATTTTCTTGGCGACAGAGGCATCTTCTTACATAACTGGTCAATCTGTAGTCATAGACGGTGGCATTTTGAGCGGTGGAGACTGGGATTCTTACGCATAAGCGCATAGCGCTTGCAATTAAACATTACCAACTCTGTTGATACCTTTTTCTGCGCTTACAAAACCGAAGGCAGCGTATCGACAGAACCAATGGGAGGGAGCGTAAATCCCCGATACCCTCGTAAGTTTAAATCTGTGCGCCAAACCACCAGTAATACATTGAGATTATTGGTTTGAGCTCGCATTTGTGGTGGTCGCTGCTTTGCGAGCGGCACGAGCTAGAAATAAGCTGAAGACAAGTGCTAATACGATTCCGGTATTTACTCCCATTTCAAGCAGCGCGCGATTGAAGTACTCGGTTGTTTTCTCTTTTTCCATAGTAAGTGATGCGCCAACAGTCAGAATGTGTCGCACGGCTGCAATTACGCCAATTATTAAGAAGTTATCAAGTTGAAAGATTCCATCGGTAAACCGAACAATTACTGTACGCATAATCTCTAAAATAATTACAACAAAGAGTATGTCATTAATTGCCTGGATCATTCCTAATGGAAAGAAAGGTCGAGTTTCAATTAGATTCTTCAAAGTGAATATAGCGGCCAAAACTGAGATGACAAATAGTATGATTCCAAGAAAGCCATGCAGAACATCTTCGAGTTTATCGATAAAAGTTACGGGGATGAGTGATTCCTCGCCCTTAAGTAAACCTTTGACTGACCTATATTTCATCTTATATACCCCATTTTCCTGACCTAAGGGTAAGTGCATGTTCAAACTCTGGCAACAGATAAGGTGAAACGTGAGCATATAAATGATCGCTGGGCTTAACCTTTCAGGGAACTATCTCTATAATCTTAAATTTTCGATGAGTTAACTATCTCTTTAATTCTTATTCTTTAGAAAATTTCATTGATGGCGCTAATATCGTGCCATGTTATCACTGGAGGCCGAGCGCATTCAGGGCAAGACGATCAAAATTCTTGCGACAGCTCAAGTTCTAAGCGGTATTGGTATTGCCGGAACCGTTGCAGCTGGTTCACTTCTTGTCACTTCTATTACAAATTCAGAGACTCTGGCTGGCTTAACCCAAACTTCTGCCGTTCTGGGAGCTGCAGCGATGGCCATTCCTTTATCGCGGCTGACACAAAAGGGAGGTCGACGACTTGGACTTTCCGTCGGATATATATCTGGAGCGATGGGTGCTCTGCTCGCGATATTGGGCGGGGTGCGGGAGAATCTTTTATTTATGTTGATGGGCGCATTTATGCTTGGGGCAGCATCGGCTGCTGGTTATCAGGCGCGTTTTGCAGCCACCGATTTAGCTACAAACCAAACGCGATCTAGACATCTCTCATTTGTTGTTTGGGGATCAACCTTCGGCGCAGTCACTGGACCTAACCTGATGGGTCCTTCAGGCAACATTGCTGAATTAATGGGGCTACCGCGGCTGGTTGGTCCTTATCTAATTGCTCTTGTTACGTTAACGCTAGGCACAATAGTTATCCAAGTTTTCCTTCGACCAGATCCGTATCTAACTGCAATCCATTTAAAGAATGATGGCAAAGTTAGGAAGAAGTTATTACCAGCTCGCGCAGCGTTAAAAGTTATTCGCCAAAGCCCTCGCGCACTAATTGGAATAGTAGCAATAGCTATCGGACATCTAGCTATGGTCTCAGTCATGGTTATGACGCCAGTACATATGGCACATGTCGATGTGACTATAACTGTTATTGGATTAGTAATTAGCATTCATGTCGCTGGAATGTATGCATTCTCTCCCATAGTGGGTTGGCTGAGCGATAAGTATGGTCATATTTCAGTCATCCGCACGGGAGTTACGATTTTAATTTTCGCAACAATTGTTGCCGGTACTGCCGCTGCAGATGATGCTATTTCTTTAGGTATCGGATTATTTATGTTGGGGCTCGGGTGGTCTTGCACGCTAATTTCTGGATCAGCGCTACTTTCAGAGTCAGTAGATAGAGATATCGCTCCATCGGCACAAGGAGCTAGTGACTTATTAATGAATCTCGCAGGTGCAGGTGGGGGAGCGCTAGCGGGAGTAATTATCGGAACCTTGGGCTATGGATGGCTATGTGTCTTCGCCGCCCTGCCGGTTACCTTTCTGGGAGTATGGAGTTTTTCCAAGAAACTTTGATTATGTTGATCAAATAGTTCTATAGATAATGAACTGAAATTTTCCTTCAACGAAAAAGGTATCACCGGTAGCAATTGGTTTACCGTCCCTTAAATAGTGAACTTGGTGAAGTTGCAGATAAAGACCGTTTCGAGGTTTTCCTGACCCCCAACCGATCTCTTTTGAACTAATTGCATGTATCTCAGCGCGGGCACGGACAGGTTGTTTATCTACTGCATCCAAGCCAGCAAAAACAGATCCAGTTGATATCTTTTTGATTGCCGCTGTAGTCAGCCCCTCTACTGCAAATGTGTCATATGAGAATGCAACAACTTCACCATCAGAGGTGATGGCGCGTTCAATATGTAGAACTTTAGTGTCTGATTCTAGTAATAAATCTATAGATTCAGATTTAGTTGCTGCGCGTATTTGACTTGTACGAGTCAGCATCCCTGCCTTAAAACCAAGCTCTTTAATGGTCTGCGTAATTGATTTCAGCTCTTGAAGTCCAGCACGGATAGAATCTCCAAAATCGGCAACGTAGGCGCCTGAACCATGTCGAATGTCAATTAGTCCTTGAGTTTCCAAAGAACGTAGCGCAGTGCGAATGGTCACGCGGGCAACGCCGTATTGCTTTGCTAATTCAAACTCTCCAGGTATTTTGGCGCCTGAGTCCCATTCGTGCTTAAGTATGCGACTTCGGAGGTTAGCTTTTACTTGATCGCCGAGTGATACGCCGGAATCGCGGGATATCCCCCTCTTGAGAAGTATTGACATCTCCACATCTTAGCGTATTGTCAGTCCTGAAGTTGTAGGACAACTATTGAGGAGCCAAGCGCTAATGTCAACACCTTTCACAGCAATCGAGTGGAGAGAAAATAAAATCTTTCTGCTTGATCAGACTGCGCTACCAAGTGTTGAAAACTATATTTCTTACGAATCTACTAGTGAGCTAATTTCGGCGATTCAAAAACTAGTTGTTCGAGGTGCACCAGCGCTGGGGGTTACAGGCGCTTATGGCGTAGTTGTTGCCATGGATGAAGCCGCACGAAAGGGATTAACTGAAGAGCAGCTGGAGAAGAACATTGATGCGCTACGTGATGCGAGGCCGACTGCAGTTAATTTGGCTTGGGCGGTCGAAAAGGTGCGCAAGCAAGTTGGTATGGGGCGCGATGCTGTTCTTGCTACTGCGCAGGAGTTAGCCAGTGAAGATAAACAATCAAGCACCGATATGGGAAATATTGGCGCAGATTGGCTCATCAATTCACTTGGCAACCGCCCAGCCACACTTTTGACTCATTGCAATACAGGATCTCTAGCAACCACGGGAACCGGAACCGCCCTGGGAGTAATTCGAGAAATGCATAAGCGCGGACTGGTTAAAGAAGTATATGCAGATGAAACTCGGCCATTGTTACAAGGTTCGCGCCTGACAGCGTGGGAGTTGATGAAATCAGAGATTCCATATCGTATTCAACCAGATGGTGCGGCAGCGATGGCAATAATGAGCGGACGGATAGATGCGGCATTAATCGGCGCAGATCGAATTGCTAAGAATGGAGATTCGGCTAACAAGATTGGTTCGTTAAGTGTGGCGCTAGCTTGCCATGCGGCAGGAATACCGTTCTTGGTAGTTGCACCCGAATCCACTGTTGATCGAAGTATTTCAACAGGCGCTGATATTCACATAGAGATCCGCGGGGACGACGAGTTGACTCACTTTAAGGGTATTCAAGTTGCCCCTGATGGAGCAAAAACTTTCAACCCAGCATTCGATGTAACGCCAGCTAAGTACGTTAGCGCTGTAATAACCGAACTTAAAGCTTATGAAATTGCAAAAGGTCAGATGCTATGAACGATTTCAAGCCTTTAGCAGAGCTAGTCGAGCGCTCTCAACGTATTGGCAAAGATCAATCACTTGTGGTTTTTGGCGGCGGAAATACTTCGAGCAAGGGAGAAATTTCGGATCACTTCGGACGCCGGAAAAAAATTCTTTGGGTAAAAGGCTCTGGTGCTGACATGCAGTACGGCATAGATCGTGATTACCCAGGTCTTTATTTAGAAGAACTTTTACAGTTGCAAGACTTTTCTGAAATGTCTGATGACCTTATGGTTGATTACGTTACTCGCGCACTTGTAGATCCAACTTCACGTCGTCCATCTATCGAAACTTTGCTACATGCCTTCTTGCCAGCCAAGCACATCGACCATGTCCATTCGGATGCAATCTGTGCACTTACCAACCATCCACACGGTGCAGAAGCAGTTAAAGAGGCGCTGGGAGATCGATTTGCTTACGTTAACTGGATGCGCCCTGGTTTTGAATTATCGAAGGCAGTTGGTGAGCTAAGTGAGTACGAGGGCGTAGTTTTGGCTCATCATGGGTTAGTTGTTTGGGATGAAGATACTGATAAGTGTTATGACAAAACTCAAGTTACGGTAAAGAAAGCAAACGATTACTTAGATTCTTTAAATAAGCGTCCCGTGGCTAATTTTCAACATAATGATCTGCCAGATGAAGAGTTGAAAGAGTTATTGCTGGCGCTGCGCGGCAAAATTGGAAAGAAGCAAGTACTAAGAGTGGACACTCGGCTTGCCCCCATCGCAGCAAGAGAAGATCTACAGGAAGTATTAGATGCAGGGGTGTCCAGCGCAGATCATATGATGCGGATTCGCCCAAAATCTGCGGTGGTAACAGTTGGCGATGTTAATACCGGTATTGATAAATATAGAAAAGATCATCAATCTTACTTTGCGGCTAATAAGTCAATATTACCCGCTGGCTATAGCAGCCATGGCGATGACCCAAAAGTTATCTTGATACCGGGGGTAGGTGCTGTCACAGCTGGCAGTAACTTAAAAGAAGCAGCGATGCTGGCAGATATTGCAACTCATACCCATGGTGTTGCAGCCCGAGTCCGCGATGTATTTGGTCAAGGTGTGACTATTGCTGAATCTGAAATATTTGGTTTTGATTACTGGCCACTTGAACTATTTAAGTTAAAGAATCGGCCGGCCGCGGCGCAATTTGATGGAAGTATTTTTATTGTAACTGGAGCGGGAAGTGGAATAGGTCGAGGTATTGCACTCGAATTGGGAAACCGTGGCGCCCATGTCGTACTAGCTGACATCGAGGAAGCTGGAATAGAAGAAGTTGAAAATGAATTTAAGTCGCTTAAATTTAATCCGCCTTTGCTTATTGTTGGAGATCAGTCGAAGGAATCTGACGTAATCGCAACCGTCACCAAAACTGTTCTACATTTTGGTGGCCTCGATGGCGTAATTCTTAATGCAGGAATTGGGGTATCTGATTCTTTGGAAGATTTAACGGTTGAAAAATGGCGCCGGGGGCTAGATATTAATTTGACCTCTGCATTTATGTTGACAAAAGAAGCAATGAAGATATTTCGTAAACAAAGTATGGGTGGTTCGTTAGTTTATGTAGCTAGCAAGAATGCATTTGCACCAGGGGCTGGCTTTGGCGGATATTCAGCTACCAAGGCTGCGATGTTGCAATTAATGAGAATTGCTGCAATTGAAGGTGGAAAATTTGGAATGCGAGCAAATGCAGTAAATCCAGATGCTGTTTTTGATAACAGCAAGCTCTGGGCTGGTGGCGTTCGCGAACAACGCGCCGCGGCACATGGTGTTAAACCTGAGGAATTAGAAGATTTTTATGCTGCGCGAAATATCCTAAATCAGAGAGTGAGAAGTGTCGACGTCGCGAATACTATCGCTTACCTCCTCTCACCAGAGTCGTCACGAACTACTGGCAGCGTTATTGCTGTCGATGGAGGTGTGGCGGCAGCATTCCCGCGGTGATGCGAGATTGCGTACTGGTTCAACCTTTGAACCTGTATTAAGTAGGAGGTAATAAATGAAGGCAGTATCAAAGAAGCTGCTTGCCGTTACTACTGCTGCAGTGGTTCTTTCGACCACCGTACTTGCAGGTAGCCAAGCCGCCACAAAACCAGCGCCATTTAACGCTGGAATGGTAAAGATTGCTCTCGTACAAAACTCTGGTGCTGGTGACTATTTTCAGCAGTGGACCAATGGAGCAAAGAAGCAAGCAACAGCAATCGGCTTTGACATGCAGATTTATGATGCACAAGCAGATAACGCTAAGCAAGCGACTGACATGGAGACAGCAATTGGTTCTGGCGTAAAGGGAATCATTGTCGACCACGGAAATGCTGACACAATGTGCCCAGGAATCAACAAGGCAATCGATGCGGGAATTCCGGTTGTTGTCTACGACGTGGACATCACAAAGTGTGCTCCTAAGGCTATCTTTACTTCACAGAGTGACGAAGCACTTGCAACTGCAGTTCTAAAAAAAGCAGTTAAAGATCTAGGAAAGAATAAGACTGTTGGATACGTAAACGTCCTCGGAATTGCTCCTCTAGATCGTCGCCACGTAGTTTGGGAAAAAACTAAGAAGAATCAGAAGTGGACTCAGAAGTTCTTCGTAGGCAAGTTCACAAACTCAGTTGCCACAGATAACGCACAATTGGCTGATGCTGCTCTTAAGGCAAATCCAAAAGTTGCTGGAATCTTCGCACCTTATGATGAATTAGCTAAGGGTGTCCTCTCAGCTGTTTATCAAAATAAGCTCCAGAAGACAGTAAAAATCTATGGAATCGATATATCAAATGCGGATATCGAACTTATGACTAAGAAGGGCAGCCCATGGGTTGCAACAGCTGGTACTGATCCAAATGCGATCGGTGCTGGAGTTGCTCGCGTAATGGCGCTCAAACTTGCTGGCGAACAAAAGGGAACAACAGTTTCATTCCCTGGCGTATTGATCACAGCCAAGTTCCTCAAGAAGAATAAGATCAAGAATATGGATGATCTGCGTGCCAAGTTGCCTGGTCTTAGCATGTCTAAGGCAGCAGCAGCAGCATGGATCCCAGTCGTTAAGTTCTAATACGGACCTAACGGAATAAGTCATAGCTGGAGAGGTGAGTAAATGAAAAAGTCGCTTGAAATTCGATCCGTTCGAAAGTCATTTGGCAGTAATGAAGTTCTTAAGGGAATTTCATTCCGTATTGAGCCAGGAGAGATTGTCTCTTTGCTTGGTGCAAACGGAGCTGGCAAATCAACTTTGATAAAGATTCTTTCGGGAGCTTATACAGATTTTGATGGGGAAATTCTCATAAATGGAGAACCCGTCAAATTCAACTCACCTCTCCAAGCTAGATTTGTCGGTATTGAAACTGTTCATCAAAAAATCAGCGAAGGTACAATCGCAGGATTAACCGTTGCTGAGAATCTTCTCTTTGATCGTATTGCACTTGGGGAGATTTCAAAATTTGTTTCACCGCGTAAGATGTTGAGAGCTGCAAAACCAATTCTTAGTGAGCTCGATTTGGATTGGGATGATTCAATTCTGGCCCAAGATGTATTTAATCTAGGGATCGCAGATCAACAATTGCTGCTGCTAGCCCGAGCGTTATCTCACAATCCGTCACTTTTAATCCTTGATGAGCCAACCTCTGCGCTTTCAAATACAGAAGTCGCCCGGCTATTTAGGATTATTCAAAAACTTCGCTCTAATGGAGTTGCGATTCTTTATGTTTCTCATCGACTCGGTGAAATTGATGAACTTGCTGACCGTCTAGTCACTCTTCGTGATGGTGTCATTCAATCTATACAAGATAAACCTTTTAATTGGGATACAGCGCTACATGACATGCTGGGCGTAAGCACAACCTCAGGCAGTAGCCGTATTGAAGAAAAACACGGAAGTGAAGTTGTATTACGAATTAATAATGTACAAGTACTTGCAGCTGGAAAAGAACTTTCGCTCGAAGTTCGTAGTGGTGAGGTTACTGGGGTGATTGGTTTACTAGGGGCAGGAAAGAGCGAGCTTGCACGCACTATTTTTGGTGTCGATAAAGTTAAAAGCGGTTCGATCCAATTCCATGGTGAAAATTTCAAGCCAAAATCACCAATCGATGCCATTCGGCGAGGTGTATTTATGATCTCGGAAGATAGGGCAAGAGATGGGATCCTCGAAAATTGGTCTATAGCCAACACAACGAGCTTGCCATTTCTAAGAAACATTTCTTCTAAGAAAGTACTTAATTTCGGAGCCGAAGGAGATCTTGCAAAGTCTATGATTGAGCGTCTAAAGGTAGTTGCGCAATCACATAAATCAACCGTTGATTCACTTTCTGGTGGGAACCAACAAAAAGTGATGATCGGTAGATGGCTGATGCAGGAGTCCAAACTTCTTCTTTTGGATGAACCTTTCAGGGGTGTAGATATTGGGGCGCGTCGCGAGATAGCAAGCCAAATTCATGAATTAGTTAAAGCAGGTAATGCCGCAGTTATATTCTCGTCAGATATTGATGAGATTCTCGAATCTGCTGATCGAGTTGTAGTAATGGTAGATGGAGATCTTAAGTTCGACTCATACCTTTCAAAAACATCCAGAGACGAAATAATAAAGAAAATGTCGGAGGTAGCATGATGAAAAATACAATAGAAAAGAAAGAATTTGTGGCACGAGACTTTCTGGTGAAATATGGTTTTATCATGGTGACAGTTTTTGCATTTATAGCCTTTTACTCAACGCAGGACACCTTCAGAATTTCTACTACGTTCTTCTCAATGCTGAAGTACACATCGGTGGTAGCAATTACAGGCCTGGGCATAACATTCGCTATGGCCGTTGGTGGACTTGATCTATCTGTAGGCGCAGTAGCAGGAATGTCTGTGACTCTTTCGGCAATGACTATGGTTATTTATGACAAATCGGCACCTGTAGCTGTGGGTGTTGTACTTCTTGCCGGTCTACTTATTGGGTGCTTCAATGCTTTTTTGATTGTCGGCCTCAAGATTCCAGATTTACTTGCAACTCTTGCCTCAATGTTCGCAATTATGGGACTCAAATTGGTTCCTGTTCGCGGACGCTCCGTTTCATCGGGAATGATGATGGAAGATGGAACAACCGCTAAGGGTAAATTCACTGATGGATTTTTAAAGATCGATAACGGTTCAGTTGGACCAATTCCATTTGCGGTAATTATTTGGCTCATTCTCACGATCGCGTGCTGGCTTTTCTTAACTCGTACGACCTGGGGGCGGGCTATGTATGCAGTTGGGTCTAATCCTGAAGCCGCGCTGCTTGCGGGCATACGCGTTAAATTTTATCGCTCGCTCGCCTATGTACTTTCCAGCTTATTAGCCTCTATAAGCGGCCTAATTCTCGCCTCTCGAATCGGCCAAGGAGATATTAGTGCGGGAAATTCTTTGCTGCTTGATTCTGTAGCCGTCGCTTTGGTAGGCACGTCAGTACTTGCAATGGGTAAACCAAATGCTTGGGGAACAGCGTTAGGTGCATTCCTTGTTGGAGTTGTTATCACCGGTCTAACAATTGCTGGCTTCCCATATTATGGTCAAGATGTAATTAAAGGCGCCGTACTACTATTGGCTCTAATTTTTTCATTTACATTATCTCGTAAAAAATCACGATTCATCTCAGCGACTTGATGTGGAACGGGATAGCCTAGATATGTCAGCTACATACGAGTTTTTGAAGACAGATAATATTGCTTCCTATCTCAAATCTCATAACGAAATATCAACCGTAATTGATGCAGAATCAATCGTGGAAATAAACGAGGTAGGCGATGGTAATTTAAACTTTGTATTTATCGTAAAGGATGCAAACGGAGATGGAATTGTTTTAAAGCAAGCGTTGCCATATGTCCGATTGGTTGGACCATCATGGCCAATGTCTCCAGACCGTGCTCGAATTGAATACGAGACGACCAGGGTGCATTCCCTCGCTGCGAAAAATTTGGTACCTGAAATCTACTTCTATGACCCAGTACGATTTATCATCGCAATGGAGGATCTGTCAGATCATAAAGTCTGGCGTACGGCACTTAATCAAGGAGAGCAGAACTATGGTGTCGCTGCTGCGATTGGTGAATATATAGCACGCGTTCTTTTTGCTACATCAATTTTTGGTTCAGGTGCTGATGCTCATTACAAGGGTATTGCACGTGCAATCAATCCGGAACTCTGTCTAATCACTGAAGATTTGGTATTTACAGAGCCATTTTTCCCGGCTGATCGCAACTCCTATCTACCTGAAAATAGGGAGGATGCAGAAGCGATAATTAATGATCGACAAATGGCGCTCGAAATAGGCCAACTAAAATATAGATTTATGACATCTGCCGAGGCTCTGTTGCATGGCGATCTACATACCGGATCAGTGATGGTCAAGTCTGATTCTGCAGGTTCAGCGGTATCAACAAAAGCGTTTGATTCGGAATTCTCATTTTATGGTCCCATCGGATTTGATATCGGCGCTTGCTTTGCAAATTTTTATATTGCACTCTCTAGAGCAATCGCTCTAGAGAAAAAAGAACATGCAGATTTTATTGCTGAACTTCCTGAAGAACTTTGGAGTTCCTTTGAAAAGCACTTCCGCTCATTATGGCCAAGTCGGGTAGATAAGCGTGTTTTTAGCGATCAACTATTGGAAGAGCAAATTACGCAATGGAAAATCGACGCCGTTGGTTTTGCATCGGCAAAAATGGTTCGTCGTATTGTTGGACTAGCAAAAACAACTGATATTGAAACTCTCGAGCCTCAACTCCGAATCGGAGCCGCCCGAGGAGTTCTACGCTCAGCTCAGATGGCGATTCGCGAACGCCATTCGAATACAGATTTAACTCTTCTGACAAAAAAGATCAGGAAAATTATTGAAGAAACTAGAACTTCTGAAGGGAAATGAAATGAATACTCCACGTGAAATCGCTGAATCGTATTGGCAAGCAGAATGTGAACGAGATCTGGAAAAAATTCTTTCCCACTACCATGTCAATGCAATTTTTTGTCCTCCGGGTCAAATATTAAGCGGGCATAATGAAATTGCAACTTTTTATAGTTCTTCAGGTGCTGACTTCCCTGGTCTAGAAGTGGAGATAACAAACGACTTTGTTGTTGGTGATCAGGCTGCTCTTGAGTGGACTGCAAAACTGACTTCAACTGCAGGTAATAAATTCACAATCAAAGGCGTAAATATCGTCAAAGTGCGTGATAACAAATTCGAATGGGTACATGCCTACTTCGATCCAACGGTATTACAATCGGAAGGCAACTAACTTACTTATGAGCGAGAACCGAGTAGCAATTACGGAAATTGAAAGAATAGCGAAGGGGATACGTCGTAGAGTCTTAGAGCATTCAATTACGAACAATGGCGGTTATATGAGCCAGGCCTGCTCATCTGCGGAGTTACTAGCATCTCTGTATGGGGAGATCTTGAACTTTGCGCCAGTTGGTCAACCAATCGATCCTCCATCGTTTATTGGCGTACCTGAAGTTGGAATGCACACATATAAGACCGGTCAACAATTTCATGGAGCAACAGGTCAGCAGTACGACCGTTTGATATCAAGCCCAGCGCATTACGCGCTTGTAATTTATGCGGCTTTAATTGAAACTGGGCGGCTGCGTGCAGATGGATTAGAACATTTCAATCGTGATGGCTCAACTGTAGAGATGATTGGCGCAGAACATTCGCCCGGATTTGAAACTACTACTGGATCGTTAGCCCAGGCGTTATCGCAAGCCGGCGGAATCGCCCTTGCCCGCAAAATCAGAAAAGAAAAGGGGAGAACCTGGGTATTTATGAGCGATGGTGAGTTTCAAGAAGGACAGACTTACGAAGCTCTCCAAGCTGCCATGTTCTATGGACTAGCGAATTTACGA
>DDMR01000011.1:8796-15059 GCA_002340925.1 Actinobacteria bacterium UBA2541 | reverse complement strand
ACTAGCGAATTTACGAGTGATTGTAGATGTTAATTTAAATCAATGTGATGGCCCAATGGATACAGTTATGAAAATTGAGCCACTAGCCGATCGTATCCGCGCTTTTGGTTGGAACGTTTCAGTTCTAGATGGACACGACATTCCAGCGCTATTAAATGCAGCAAAAGAAGAGACAAACAATCCACACATGCTGCTTTGTTACACCGATCCAGTTCGCGGCTTACCTATTTTGGAAGAACGCAAACCAATATTGCATTATCTACGTTTTACCGGCGCCGACGAACGAGCGAAATATGAGAAGGCTTACCAGGAGATGGTTAAATGAGTTACGAAATTGTTGCCCGCCCACATCAACAAAACTTTATAGATTGGGCCAAAGATAAACCAGAAGTACTTGTACTCTCCGCAGACCTAACTAACTCTTGCGAAGTCGCTAAATGGCGCGATACCTACCCAGATCGTTTTTTCTCTATGGGTATGGCAGAACAGAATATGTTGGGCTTTGCAGCCGGGTTGGCGCGCGAAGGTTTCCAGCCTTGGCTACATACTTTTTCGGTATTTCTATATCGCAGGCCACTCGATCAATTACAGATGTCGGTTGCGTACCCATCTCTGAAAGTTAGATTAGTTGGTTTTTTACCAGGAATCATGACTCCAGGAGGAGTTACCCACCAGGCGATTGAAGATATTGCAATTATGCGGGCAATTCCCAATATGACCATATTTGAAGTCGGAGATGCTACTGAAGTTGAATCAGTAATTGATGTTGCACATGCAATTGACGGACCAGTTTACATTCGAATGTTACGCGGAGAAGTAAGTAGGATCTTCCCTAAGGATGAGCCCTTCGTATTTAATGCTGCTCGCACACTTTCGACTGGATCAGATTTAACAATTTTTACCTCTGGAATCATGACAGAAGAGGCGCTGCGAGCGATACCACTACTTCAAGACCGTGGTGTCTCAATAACTCATCTACATATCTCAACTATCAAACCATTTACTGATCCCCAGATAATTGCTGCGCTAAAGAGCGCCAAATATGGCGTAATTACTATGGAGAACCATTCCATAATTGGAGGTCTCGGTAGCGCAATTGCTGAAGTTATGGCTGAAAGGGGAATCGGAGTCCCGTTACAACGTATCGGATTAAAAGATACTTATGCCCATGGCGCTTCACAAAAATATCTAATGTCTGAATATGAAATGGATGCCCCTGCCCTTATTCGTGCGATCGAAACTGCCCTTGGTCGCAAATTGAGTATCCACGAGACGGAATTAGAGCAGCAGCGTTCGGTCACCGTGCATAGCAGCGCAAAAGCGGAAGCGCTTTAATGGATCGTATTTACGTTACATATGCATTTGTAGGACAGGACCCAAAGGCGATAGCTGATGTAATCCGAGTAGAGCAAACGATCGAATTTCCCTTTGATTTAGCCCCTGCCTGGATTCAAGAGCAAGTAGTTGGAAAATTGGAGGAAATTACATCCAGTGATTTAACTAGCCATTTAATAACTATTTCATATAACCCTGATGTGACTGGGGGAGAATTAACTCAGTTATTAAATGTACTTTGGGGAAATGCTTCGCTCTTTCCTGGTGTGAAAATCGTCGATCTCAAACTCCCTAAGGAATTTTTAGATAAGTTCGGCGGTCCTAGATTTGGCATAGCCGGTTTGCGGGAATTGTTTAAGGCAAGGACGCGGCCACTCCTGACTACGGCGCTAAAGCCGATGGGCTCAGATCCAATGGTTCTGGCTGAGATGGCTCACACTTTAGCCTTAGCTGGCTTTGATTTAATAAAAGATGATCACAGTTTGGCTAACCAACCATGGGCAACTTGGAAAGAGCGCGTTAGAACAGTTTCACGCGCCGTTCAAGAAGCTAATGCGATAACTGGTGGCAATTCTGCATATGCTCCGAGCCTAAATCTACCTTTTGATCAAGTACATGATGCTGCGCATACCGCTAAAGAAATTGGAGTTGGTGCGCTACTTGTTCTTCCGGGTATAACTGGTTTTGATTCATTGCGTGTACTGGCTGCTGATGACTCGCTGGCACTACCAATCCAGGGCCATCCTGCAATGCTCGGTTCGCTAGTTACCTCAAAAGAGGAGGGAATTGCCCATGGGGTAGTTTTTGGAACCTTGATGCGATTAGCTGGCGCAGATATTTCAATTTTCCCGAATATGGGAGGTAGGTTCTCCTTCACCCAAGAGCAGTGTTTGGATATTGCTCAGCGATCACGCGAAGTGCTCGGTGACCTCAAATCTAATTGGATCGCACCCGCTGGCGGAATGACGCTGGAGAGAATTCCGGAGATGGTGCAAATGTATGGTCCGGATACAGCCTTACTAATTGGGGGTGCACTTTCTCGTGGAAATTTAGCTGAGAATGCGGCTCACATGTCTGAAATGGTGCACGCCTACTAAACTACCGTCACTATGTTTTTCACTATCTGGAAGAAATTATTTAGACTTTTTGCCAACCGTCGGGTTTGGGTGCGCCAAATACTAGTTGCTGGGCTAGCAGGTGCTGTTTCTTGGCAAGTTGGTGACATGTTGATCGAAAGTGGTGGATTAGTTGCTGCAATTGTCTGTACCTTAAGTATAAGAATTTCACTTCATAAATCTGTTCGTGAAGGCTTTGGCCAGATAGTAGGTACCGCCATTGGCGCATCAATTGCCCTATTAAATGTTTATGTGTTTGATTTTGGTTTTATCGCAGTTGGTCTGACAGTGATATTTTGCGCTGTAGTTGCGCGCGCCCTCCACTTAGGAGAAGTCGCTTCAGTAAACGTTCCTGTAACAGCGCTAATTGTAATTGGTCCAGGGATAAGCGGAACTACTGCGGGTCACCGCCTTGGTTCAACGCTAATTGGCGCCGCAATTGCCATCATTTTCTCGTATTTTTCGCATCCAAATACTCCAGTGGGTCGAGCAATTGAACAAATTACCGACGTCGGTGAAAAGGCAGCAGTGCTATTAGCGCAAATGTCTGAAGGTGTTGCTGCAGGATTTACACAAAAAGAGGCAGGCAATTGGTTGGCAAAGGCTCGGCTATTAATGGAAGCGGTTCCATCGATTCGCGCACAATCGGTTGAGGCACGTGGGCACGCTCGCTGGTTTCCAAATGCTGAAAAAGATGAAGCAGAACAAATCTATATTCAAGGAATAGCGATAGAGCATACCTTGGTTCAAGTTCGCACTATCGCAAGAACGCTATTTGATTCTGCTGTCAGTGGTGGAATCGCTGAATCGACTAAGAAGCAGATTGCGGTTGCGCTTTCTGCGGCGAGCTATGCGGTATCTTCAAAATTTGAAGTTGAGGAAGATTTAGACATGACCACTACTGCAACAGATGATGCGCGAGAAGCCAGCTCTGCCCTGGCGGAATCGCTAATTGAAGAAGCTAAAGACGCTAATCAATTGCAGATCATCCGCGGACTTTCTATGGTCGCAAATATTGGCAGAATTGCTGATTCACTTGATCAAAATACTCCGGCGCTAAAGGATGTATGGACTCCCGCTGAACCAGCCCATGCCCGGGTGATGGCAGTTTCGCCGATAGATCAAACTTTGAAACTTAATAGACGCCTCGCTAAGCGCTTGAAAAAAGCGGCGCGTAAGTACTTTTAAATTACCCACCGCTTGCCATATACCCCTAGGGGTATGCTAGATTATCTCCATTCATAAACTAAAGGAGTCAAAAATGTGTTCAAGAATCGTTTGTCAGAGCTGTCAGAAATTCACCTGGGCTGGATGCGGAGAACATATTGATGATGCCCTATCTGGCTTAGGTGAAGAACAGATCTGTCGCTGCAGTTAACGGAAAGAGAGCACTAGATAATGCCAAAAAATTCTCCAACTCATATCCTGCAAGATAAGGCTCAATTAGATGCCATAGTTAAACGCGTCAAGCGCGCACAGGGCCAAATGGGCGCCGTAGTAAGGATGCTTGAAGAAGGCAGGAATTGTGAAGACATTGTTACTCAGCTAGCTGCAGTGAATAAAGCAGTAACCACCGCGGGATTCACCTTAATTTCGGCCAGTTTAAAGGAATGTATTGAAGAGAATAAAAATAATAACGAAGCCGTCACCGAAAAATTACAAAAACTATTTTTAAGTCTGGCCTAGGGGAATTCATGAAATCGAAATTTGCTGTATTTATTACATTGCTCTTACTTTCAGGTTGTGGTTCACCTAGCTCCACGGATTTAACTGCAACTGATTTTCAAGGCAAAACTATGGAAAATGGAGTCGTTATCCTTGATGTTCGTACGTCTGGCGAATTTAATTCGGGTCATATAAAAAATGCAATAAATATTGATGTAGAGAGCATGCAATTTGATTCGGCTGTTGCAAATCTAGATAAAAGCGCCACTTATGCAGTTTATTGCCAAAGCGGTCGGCGGTCAGCAATTGCAGTTGGTTTATTGAAAGATGCCGGAATTAGTAGCCTATTTAATTTAAAAAATGGAATTGTGGACTGGAATTCAAAGGGGCTTCCGTCAGTTATCAACTAGAAGTTAGATCCTTAATATAATTAATTTGATAAACCGAGGGAGATAGATATGTGCAGTAGAACTACTTGTAGAAAATGTGGGAAGCCATCTTGGTCAGGATGCGGTAACCATATTGAGATAGCTCTTAAAGGTGTGCCAAAAAGTCAACGCTGCCAAGGTCATGTAAATGACCCAAAGGAACCAGGCTTTTTCAGCCGAATATTTAGCGGCAAAAAATAATAACCAATACAAAAACGGAAATACCAAGCATCGATATTTGAGGAAGATAATGAAATGGAGAGTGAATAAATGGCTAGCGTTAATACAAAAAGTTCAGAATTTGAGGCCCTGATCGAGAAAAGCGGGATCGTATTGGTAGATTTCTGGGCAGAATGGTGTGGACCGTGCCGTGCCTTTGGGCCGGTTTACGAAAAAGCTTCGGAGGATTTTCCAGAAATCACCTTTGCAAAGATCGATACAGAGGCCGAGCGAGAGGTCGCATCTGCAGCTGGAATCACTTCAATACCTACGCTTATGGCATTTCGTGATGGCGTCCTGCTTTACCGTGAAGCCGGTGCGCTTCCTGAAAAATCACTACGAGAATTGATTGGCTCGATCCAAGCAGTTGATATGGAAGCCATTCATAAAGAAATCGCCCTAAAAGCATAGAAGATTTTCTCGCGATTGATCTGTTTTCTAATTTTAGAGAGCTGGTCCTCCCTTGGTGGGATAAGGTATAAATATGAGAGCTATTCAAATTCAGCAATTTGGCGGTCCTGAAGTTCTGAAATTAGTCGAACTTGCAGATCCGATACCCAGCCCATCTGAAGAACTAATAGATGTTAGCTGTATCGGAATTAATTACGCAGATACTCACCAAACTGAGAATTCATATCTATCCCAACAGAAACTTCCGCTAGTTCCTGGAATTGAAGTTGTTGGAACCACTCAATCTGGTCAAAGAGTACTGGCGAGTGTAAGCACTGGGGGATATGCTGAAAAAGCGTTAGCCAATAAAGCTATGTGCGTTGCCATTCCAGATTCTGTCTCAGATGAACAAGCAGTTGCCATGCTGGTTCAAGGCACCACTGCTTGGCACATTTTAAAAACTATGGCACATGTGAAACCAGGAGAGACAGTTGTAATACAAGCCGCAGCCGGTGGTGTTGGAACTCTAGCTATCCAGCTTGCCAAGATGTGGGGCGCAAAAGTTATAGCGGTAACTTCAACTGATGCAAAGGGTGATTTAGCTAAGTCACTCGGTGCAGATGAAGTTGTTGATGCAAAATCTACCGATTTAGCTGCAGCGTTAGTGGTTGCAAACGGTGGAAAGAAATTAGATATTGTCTTAGAGATGGTTGGCGGGAATACCTTTGATGCCAGCCTGGAAGTTCTAGCGCCTTTTGGTCGGTTAATCACTTTTGGTATGGCATCACGAACTGCGCCAAAAGCGATTCACCCGGGCCTTTTGATGGGCGGGACAAAAACTGTGGCAGGTTTCTGGCTGGCACATTGCTTTGGCAAGAAAGAGCTTATGGCCGATGTACTTGCCGAATTATTTGAACTGATAGCAAATGGGAAGTTAAAGCCAGTTATCGGTGGGACTTATGGATTATCAGAGGCGGCAAAAGCCCATCAAGCGATGTTGGCTCGAGAAACGACCGGTAAGGTCACCCTTGATCCAAGCCGTTAATTTTTAACTTTTGATGCACTGTCGTACACTCACACCTCTACCAATTGCCCCCCTAGCTCAGTCGGT
>DDMR01000011.1:0-8608 GCA_002340925.1 Actinobacteria bacterium UBA2541 | reverse complement strand
AGGTGCTCGGGTAATCTGAGCGCTCACAGGTCAAGTAATTACCCGTAAATCATTAGTCAATCTATAAAGGAGCAAGACCATGGCAAGCAAGAGTTCGGACGTTCGTCCAAAGATCACCATGGCCTGCGTTGATTGCAAAGAGCGTAACTACATCACTAAGAAGAACCGCCGCAACGATCCAGACCGTATGGAACTCAAGAAGTTCTGTCCACGTTGCAAGTCTTCAACTCTTCACCGCGAAACTCGCTAATGCTCGCACCCGATTCTGTCGGGAGCACCTTCGCTGGTGCTGATTCAATCTCTATTTCGCAATCAGAAATTGATGCCTTTGCTGCCGTAATTGGCGAGACCGATACAACTAGCGCTCCACCAACATTTACGATCCGTATTTCTCTTGATCAATTCCAAAACATTCTCACCCAACCTGAAATTGGTTTGGATTGGTCGCGCCTTGTCCATGGCGATCAAAAGTTTGAAATCTTCGCCCAGGTTAAGGCTGGGGATTCGCTTAGTTGCTCAGCAACAATTGAAAGCTATCGCGTAGCTGCCGGAAACGAGATCGTTAGCGTGCGTTCAGACCTTCATCGTGGCGCTGAATTAGTTGTCTCCTCTTGGTCGACCTTGGTGGTGCGTGCATGACAACAAAGATTGACGTTGGCTTTGTAATTCCAGAGCGAGTTGTCCTGATCGATCGCCAGATGCTTAAGGCCTATGCCGATGCATCAGGTGATCAAAATCCAATTCACCAAAATGAAGAGTTCGCGGTCTCGGTCGGGCTTCCTAATGTAATTGCCCACGGAATGTTGACCATGGCGCTTGTTGGTAAATATGTCACCGATTGGTCTGGTGGCACAGCCAGCGTTAAAGAATTCGGCGCTCGCTTTATCAAGCCAGTGATCGTGCCCGCAGGCGAAAAAGTTGATTTAACTATCAATGGCACCGTTACTGAAGTTTCTGGTGATCAAATAAAGATAGATCTAGTTGCTACCTCAGCTGGCATCAAAGTGCTCGGCATGGCCAAGGCTGTTGTAATTAAGAAATGACAACAAAGAGTAAAGAAGAGTTAGCGCAGGAAAGACTCGATGCGCGCGCCGCCAAGGATTTTGCAAAGGCCGATCAACTCCGCGATCAAATAGCGGCGCTTGGCTTTGAAGTAATCGATGTTGCTGGCGGCTTTGAATTTCGCGCCAAAGAACGTTTTCCAACGCTTGCTTCCACACGTGACTTACGCCCAATCAAGATAACTGGCGATATTGCAATTGCCATGATCGTTGATGGGTTTGCAGCAGATGCTGCCGAATCCGTGCGGACTATAAAAGCCCACACAAATACGCCAGTTATCGCTCTTGTAGTTGGAGATCCCGCCGAGCTTGTCGATGAAATTGATACACAATTTCAATTGATTGCAATCACCGAGAACTTTGGATGGGGCGAGAACGCCAACGCGCTACTTAAAAATATCTCTTCTCAATACCTAGTGATCATGGATCCGTCAACCAGATTTACCGGCGATGCTATGGCTCCAGTCCTTGCCGAGTTAAGTAAAGGCGAATACAACGCGGTTGGTTGGCGTGGTGGTTTGGTCAATACTGAAGATGAATGGCGCAGCGTGGACGATAAAGGCGCTGGCGAAGTCGATGTCTTATTTAGTTACTTCTTAGCGATTAACTGTCTGGATGCCACAAATGCTGGTGGATTTAACAACCGCGCTATTTATTACCGCAACGCTGATATTGAATTTTCGTTGCGCTTGCGCCATGCCAATGGTCGATTGCTACAGATAGACCTTCCCCTAGAACAAGCGCGCCATCACGGTTATTACGATACTGATGAAGAATTCCGTGAAGTTCAATCAAAGAAGAATTACGACCGTATCCTTGAGCGCTTTAGAGGCAAGAGCGCGATCTTGTCCCCACGCAGGTAAACTAACTCAATGGCCGAACTCCGAAATTACACCAGCTTGCGCGTGGGCGGCCCCGCAAAGAATTTTGTCGACGCCCACAATGAATCTGAAATCATCGCGGCGATCGAAGCTGCAGGAGATACCCCGGTCTTAATTATCGGCGGCGGTACCAATATCTTGGTTGCAGATAGCGGTTTTGATGGAACAGTAATTCGCATTACCAATCACGCGCTAAAGGCAGAAGTTGATGCGTGTAGCGGTGCAACGCTGGCAATCGGAGCCGGTGAGAACTGGGATAAATTCGTTCAAATCAGTATCGAAAGAGGTTTCGCAGGGCTAGAAACTCTTAGCGGAATCCCAGGAACAGTTGGCGCTACTCCTATTCAAAACATTGGCGCATATGGCCATGAAGTAAGTGAATTCATTACACAGGTTCGCACTTACGATCGCCAAGCAAAGGCGATCAAAACTTTCACCAACCAAGAATGCGACTTTTCGTATCGCAACTCTCACTTTAAATCTCATCCGGGTCGCTACGTTGTCATCGAGGTGCAATTCCAACTTCGCATCGGCGTTGAAACAACACCTATTACTTATGCAGAACTTGCAACTAAATTAGAGATCGCAGTTGGCGAAAAAGCTCCGGTAGCCGCAACGCGTAAAGCCGTACTTGAGCTGCGTGCCGCAAAAGGAATGTTGTTAAACCCAAGCGACCGTGACTCTTGGTCAGCTGGTTCTTTCTTTACAAACCCAATCGTCACCGCTGAATTTGCGGCAACGTTGCCTACGGGTGCACCTCGTTGGCCACAAGCCGATGGACGAATCAAGACAAGCGCAGCCTGGCTAATTGAAAATTCTGGAATTAAAAAGGGAGATTCCTTCGGGGGAGCGCGCGTATCAACTAAACACGTGCTTGCGCTAACAAATGCCGCAAATGCAACGGCACAAGATATTGCATCTCTTGCAAAGAGCGCGCAGCAGCACGTTCAGGATAAGTTCGGAATTACCTTAGAGCCTGAAGTGAATCTAATCGGGCTTAACCTTCAGTAATTAGCTTCTTGATGCGGCCAATGCCTTCGAGGATATCTTCATCGCTAGTCGCATAAGAAAAACGCAAGTAACCAGATGGACCAAATGCCTCACCTGGAACTGCGGCAACTTCAACTTCTTCCAAGATAAGCGTTGCAAGTTCTGCTGAAGTCTTTGGAGTTTTACCGCGGATAGTTGTTCCGAGAACGCCCTTAACTGATGGATAAACATAGAAGGCGCCAGTTGGTGTTGGGCAGACAAATCCTGGAATCTCATTGAGCAGTCCAACAATTAACTTACGGCGACGATCAAATGCTTCGCCCATTTTGTGAACTGCGGACAAATCTCCAGTCAGTGCGGCAATAGCCGCGCGCTGTGAAACGTTGGCAACATTTGAAGTTAAGTGAGACTGCAAGTTAGTTGCCGCCTTGATTACATCCTTAGGCCCGATCATCCAGCCCACGCGCCAACCAGTCATTGCATAAGTCTTGGCTACGCCGTTGATGATGATGCAGGTATCAGCAAGCGCCGGAACAAGTACCGGAAGTGATGGCGCAGTTGCACCGTCATATAGGAGGTGTTCGTAAATTTCATCGCTAATGACCCAGATATTGTTCTTAACTGCCCATTCGCCAATTGCCTTAACTTGCTCGACAGAGTAAACCGAACCGGTTGGGTTAGATGGTGAACAGAAAAGCAGCGCCTTAGTCTTTGGGGTGCGCGCGGCTTCTAGTTGTTCAACGGTTACTAAATAATTTTGTGTTTCATCGGAAAAAATTTCAACGGTCTTGCCACCAGCTAGTTGCACGCACTCTGGATAAGTAGTCCAGTAAGGCGCAGGAAGTAGGACCTCATCACCCGGATCAATGATCGATGCAAATGCTTGGTAGACAGATTGTTTTCCACCATTTGTTACAAGAACTTGGTCGGCGGTAACTTCATAATTTGAATCACGTTTTGTCTTTGCGACAATTGCTTCGCGAAGTTCGGGAAGACCAGCAGCAGGTGTGTAGCGATGATTTGCAACAACGCGCGTTGCAGCAGCTGCTGCTTCAACGATGTAATCAGGCGTTGGAAAATCTGGTTCACCAGCGCCGAAACCAATAACTGGACGGCCTGCTGCCTTAAGCGCTTTAGCCTTTGCATCAACGGCCAAAGTGGCTGATTCTGCGATTGCGGCGATACGTGCGGAAACTCTGCTCATAGGCGAAGTCTGCCCTATGCGCGGGCAGAATTGAGCGCGAGTTTTACCTACCCCCCTTTGACCCTCTACACTTCAACGCTCACGAGGATTTGCAATTCCCTAGGGTTTTGTCATGCCCTCGCGAAGGGCAGTAGCTCAATTGGCTAGAGTTGCCGTCTCCAAAGCGGCCGGTTGGGGGTTCGAGTCCCTCCTGCCCTGCAAGTAGTTTTAAAAGTTTTACGAAGTATTTAACCTAATGAAAGGTACGACGATGACAGAGTCAACAGAACAAGTTGCCGAGAAGCTCGGTCTATTTGCGCGCGTTGGCCTTTTCTATCGCCAAGTTATCTCCGAGCTTGCCAAGGTGGTTTGGCCAACTCGTAAACAACTAAGCACATACACCGCAGTCGTATTGGTCTTCGTATCTTTCGTTATCGCAGTCGTCTCTATCTTTGACTTGGTAATCACCAAGCTTGTCTTCTGGGTATTTGGGTAAGGGATAACAAGGGATAAAAATGACCGAGAACCAGACACCCGATGCTTTCGAAGCAGCGCTTGCGGCAAATGCCGACGAGATCGTTGCTGAGGTTGCTACACCAGAAATCGCTGAGGACGTAATTCTCACCGACGCACCTGTTGATGATCTTGCGCTCGCCAGCGATGAAGATGGTGATCTTGAATCAGATGAGAACGATCCAAATGCAGAATTCCGTCGCACCCTTCGCGCAGCGATCGGCGACTGGTACGTAATCCACTCATATGCAGGTTATGAGAAGAAGGTTCGCGACAACCTCAACAACCGCAAAGTTTCACTTCACATGGAAGATTACATTTTCCAGATCGAAGTACCTGAAGAAGAAGTTATGGAGATCAAGAACGGCCAGCGCAAGCAGGTTAAGCGCAATATCTACCCAGGCTACGTTCTTGTTCGCATGGAGTTAACTGACGAGTCTTGGTCTGCAGTTCGCAATACACCAGGCGTAACAGGCTTCGTTGGAAACGCTCACCACCCAAGCCCACTAAGCATGGATGATGTTGAAAAGATTCTTGCTCCACGCCCTGTTAAGAAATCTGACAAGGCCGATATCCGCGTCGTTGATTTCGAGGTTGGTGAATCAGTCACCGTTATGGATGGCCCATTTGCAACGCTTCCTGCATCAATCTCCGAGATCATGCCTGAGCAAGCAAAACTCAAGGTTCTCGTTTCAATCTTCGGACGTGAAACTCCAGTAGAACTCTCATTTGCACAAGTACAGAAGATTTAAAGAAGATCCAAAAGAGAATTAATTACCGCAAAAACTAGAAAAGGAATAAAAAAATGGCACCAAAGAAGAAGGCAACCGGATTCATCAAGTTGCAGATCCAAGCTGGCGCAGCAACACCTGCACCACCAGTAGGTCCTGCCCTTGGTCAGCATGGTGTCAACATCATGGAGTTCGTGAAGGCTTACAACGCTGCCACTGAATCTCAAAAGGGTCAGATCATTCCGGTAGAGATCACTGTCTACGAAGATCGCTCATTTACATTTATTACTAAGACTCCACCAGCATCACGCCTTATCTTGAAGGCTGCTGGCGTCGAAAAGGGATCACCAGTTCCACACAAGACCAAGGTTGCAAATATCACCATGGCCCAGGTTCAGGAGATCGCAAAGGTGAAGATGGCTGACCTCAATGCAAATGACATTGATGCAGCAAGCAAGATCATCGCCGGTACTGCTCGCTCAATGGGTATCACTGTCGGATAACTAAATTTCTACTTCTCACCGTGAGAAGTAGATGTGGGAGAACCTCGCTGGTTCGTTAACCACAACCACTAGCTAAGTTGAAAGACTTAGGAATGAGGAAGATATGAAGCGCTCAAAGAAATATACAGCGGCAGCAGAGAAGGTTAAGAAAGAACACCTTTACACACCGCTTGAGGCAGTAACACTTGCCAAAGAGACAACAACTACTAAGTACGACTCAACTGTTGAAGTTGCGCTCGTTCTTGGTGTAGATCCAAAGAAGGCCGATCAAGCAATTCGCGGAACAGTTAACTTGCCACACGGCACAGGAAAGACTGCTCGCGTTCTTGTATTCGCAAACGGAGAGCGCGCTGACGAAGCTCGCGCAGCCGGTGCAGATATCGTCGGTGGAGATGAACTCATTGAAGAAGTTTCAAAGGGTCGCTTGGACTTCGATGCAGTTGTTGCAACACCAGATTTGATGGGTAAGGTCGG
This sequence comes from Actinobacteria bacterium UBA2541, assembly GCA_002340925.1. Classification (GTDB taxonomy): domain Bacteria; phylum Actinomycetota; class Actinomycetes; order Nanopelagicales; family Nanopelagicaceae; genus AAA044-D11. The sequence goes on along the minus strand of DDMR01000011.1, from coordinate 2,272 downwards.
TCGTCTCGGTAAAGTTCTTGGAACTCGCGGACTTATGCCTAACCCAAAGACCGGAACAGTTACAACCGATGTGACAAAGGCAGTTAACGACATCAAGGGCGGAAAGATTGAATTCCGTATTGATAAGAACTCAAACCTTCACTTCATAATCGGTAAGTCATCATTTACTGCAGCACAGCTTGCAGAAAACTATGCAGCCGCTCTCGATGAAGTTCACCGCGCAAAGCCAAACTCATCAAAGGGTCGCTACATCTCAAAAGCAGTTGTTTCAACAACTATGGGACCTGGAATTCAAGTAGATCCAAACCTAGTTCGCGAGCCATCAGCTAACTAAACTCTTTACTCAAAATCCGGCCTCGGCGGGCTTGGGACTTGCTCGTTAAAGTCCCTTCGCACCACCGGGAGCCGGATTTTTAATTTGTACTAGTAAGCAATGCGAGGCGGACTTTTAATTTGGGCGCAGAATTCCGGAATTCTCTAGAGTTGAGCCATGGCAAGCATTGTTGAGACCGCACCTCTAGTCCTGAATATTGGAGTAGTACTAGGAGCTGCAGCAACGATGGGTTTTGCCGCCCGAAAAGTAGGACTGCCATCTGTTATTGGTTTCTTAGCAACCGGACTTTTAGTTTCACCATTTACTCCTGGATTTGTTGCGGATAACAATCAATTAGCACTGCTAGCCGATATCGGGATCGTGCTGCTGCTATTCGAAGTTGGAATTGAATTAGATCTACGTAAAATTAGCCGAGAACAAAGATCTCTTTTATGGGGTGTTCCCGCACAGATGGGTTTTGGAGTACTAGTGGGAACCCCAGTGTTTCTGCTGTTAGGTATTCCAATTTTTGGAGCGCTACTTCTATCGCTCTCTATTGCGATGTCTTCTAGCGTAGTAATTGTAAATATCACTCGAAGCCCACGTCGCCGCACTGATACTTCTACCGAAGAAGCCCTGTTAGGTTGGTCGTTGATACAAGATCTCGTTGGAGTTGCATCTGCGGCAGTAATTATTACCTTATTTGGTACAGCAGAGAAGTCACTCTTTATTTCGATCGGTGGGCTATTCGCATTCAGTGCGATCGCAATAGTTGCCTCGAAGATCCTTCCGCGAGTTTTACAGGCTGTCCGATGGGATCGTGATTTATTCTTGATTTACTCAGTCTCATTCGGGTTAGTTCTTGCCGCACTCGGAACAGTTGTATTTGATATACCAATGGCACTTGCGGGGTTCGTTGCAGGCCTTGTTATAAATCAAAGTCGCGACACTGAAGATGTAAGAAAAGCGATACTTCCATTTCGCGACCTATTCGCTGTGCTCTTCTTCGTGGTTGTCGGTACCTTGATCGCACCTTCCGAAGTCGTTGATGCAGCGCCTTTTGCGGCGCTAATTCTCTTTTTGATGGTAATTCTCAAAACTTTTCCAACAATGTTGTTAGCGCGTTGGGGAAAGATAAATGTTAAGAAATCGCTATTGGGAGTTGGCGTTAGCCAGATCGGTGAGTTCTCATTCGTACTTGGTAGCTTGGCTTTCTCTGAAGAAGTGATCTCGCGTTCTCAATACACGGGAGTTCTTTTGGCCGTTGTTCTATCAATTACCGGCTCCACAATATTGGTGCGCCGGGCACCTAAATAGGCGTGATTTGACCCTTTGGGCTCCAAACCCTTAGCCTTTGCCCATAACCAAAGACCGCAGGTCTGGTTCGCAAGAACCAGATAATTGAGGAATCTCAGCCCGCGTAGGTGTTCACATTAATCCGTGCGCATTTACGCGTCACGGATTTTTTTATTGCCTGAGGTCACCGGAAATAAAGTGGCTATAGAGCGTAAGCGTCCATAGCCAATCAAACTAGCGAAAGGTGAACCGAATGGCTCGCCCAGTAAAAGAAGCAGCAGTTGCTGAACTGACTGAAGATTTCAAGTCAGCTAGCGCAACCTACCTAACCGAATACCGCGGTCTAACCGTGACTTCGATGAAGGAATTGCGTCGCAGCCTTGGTTCAGATACCAAGTACAGCGTCGTTAAGAACACCCTTACAAAGATTGCAGCTAAGAACGCCGGCGTAGACATCTCTGATGATCTACTTGTTGGTCCTTCAGCACTTGCTTTCATCAAGGGAGATCCAATTGATGCAGCTCGTAATCTAAAGAACTTCCAGAAGGAGAACCCACTACTTGTTGTTAAGGGTGGAATCTACGAAGGCAAGTTCGTTACAACTGCAGAAATCATGCAGCTTGCTGATCTTGAGTCCCGTGAGGTTCTCTTGGCAAAGCTTGC
>DDMR01000008.1:12508-12914 GCA_002340925.1 Actinobacteria bacterium UBA2541 | reverse complement strand
ACATAAGTTAGAACTGGATGTCGCTCTTCTGGGGGTGTAGTTATGTTCGACATTTCTCGGATGCCAGTAATTGCCATCTCTAAAGTCCTTGGAATCGGGGTCGCTGACATCGAGAGCACATCTACATTGGTTCGGGTCTTCTTAAGTTCTTCCTTATGTTCAACGCCAAAACGTTGCTCTTCATCAACAATCACTAGCCCTAAATCTCGAAACTCCACATCCTTCGAGAGCAGTCGATGAGTTCCGATTACAACATCAACTGAACCGGTCTTAATCCCCTCAAGAATTTCGCGACCTTCTTTTGGAGTGTTAAATCTCGATAGGCCAGCAACCTTTACCGGAAAACCGGTGTAGCGATTGTTGAAAGTTGTTAAGTGCTGCTGCACCAAAAGCGTTGTTGGAACCA
>DDMR01000008.1:11385-12371 GCA_002340925.1 Actinobacteria bacterium UBA2541 | reverse complement strand
CCATATCCAACATCGCCACAAACAATGCGATCCATTGGATGCGATTTCTCCATATCGGCTTTAACTTCTTCAATTGTTGCAAGTTGGTCTGTTGTTTCAACATAAGAGAATGCGGATTCGAGTTCACCTTGCCAAGCAGTGTCTGGTGAGAATGCATATCCGGGTGCGCTCATTCGCGCGGCATAAAGTTGAATCAATTCTGCAGCGATTTGTTTAACGGCTTTGCGGGCACGGCGCTTTGTGTTCTGCCAATCCGATCCACCAATACGATTTACTGAAGGGGCTTCGCCTCCAACATATCTGGTGATTTGCTCCAAGGTATCGGTTGGAACAAATAATCTATCTGCAGGTTGGCCGCGCTTTGATGCCGCGTATTCGATTACTAAATATTCGCGTGAAATGCCAGAAACTGTGCGGTTTACTAACTCTAAATACTTTCCAACTCCGTGCTGTTCGTGAACTACATAATCTCCTGGTCGCAATTCAATTGGATCAATTGCCTTCTTTCTTCGCGAAGGCATTCGAGCTTGGTCTTTGCTAGATGTCCGTTGCCCAGAAATATCTTTCTCGGTAATCAGAGCGAACTTAATACTGTGATTGATGAAACCATGTTCAATGGAACTAGTGACTGCTTTAACGCCATCTAATTCAGATTCACGGAAGAGCGCTTGATAACGCTCAAGAATGCCGGCGCCACTAGCACTAAAGAGAATTTGATAGCCATTTGCTAGCCAATTTTCGATATCTGCAATTGCGGCCTCTAACTTGCCACCATAAATGGGAATTTCTAGAAAATCATCTAAAGCCCCAGCGTTAGCTAAATCTTCAGGGTTCTGGGTATATGGATTTAGCGACCACAACATCAACTTCGCGTCTGTGATTTTCGATTGCACTTCATCGAATGTTGAATACCCGCCACTGGCAATTACTCCGGTGAGATCAATAGGGGCGCTTGTTCCGAAAGCTGCGCTCGACCACGATGCTTC
>DDMR01000008.1:0-11281 GCA_002340925.1 Actinobacteria bacterium UBA2541 | reverse complement strand
CAATAGATTCCATTCCTTCGACACAAATACCCTCACTTATCTTGCTTGCCATCTCAGTAAGTTGTGGGAATTCTGCTAAAAGATAACGTGCCTTCTCTTTCACATCTTCAGATATCAAAAGTTCTCGGCCAGGATAAATAATTACTTCACTTTTAATTGCCTCATATGTCCGCTGATCTGAAACTTGAAAATACTGAATATCTTCGATTGTGTCACCAAAGAAATCTAAGCGAATTGGATGTTCATGGTCCGATGGAAATAAGTCAAGGATTCCACCGCGAACTGCGAAGTCTCCACGTTTTTCAACGAGATCAGTTCGAGTGAAACCGAAGTAAGAGAGTCGTTCGATTAATTGCGCCATTGAGATATCTTTATCAATTACCAAAGAGATAAGTTCTTCATCCAAGATGTCACTAACTATTGGTTGAAGTGCGCCACGAATAGAAGTAATAATTACTTTTGGTGGCTTGGCAGAATTGATTTTATGTAGTGCCTTAATTCGTGTCGTAACTGTGTCGCTCTTTGGACTTAATCGCTCGTGCGGAAGCGTTTCCCAAGCTGGGAAATCAATTACATAATCGCCAATTAGCGAACTAATTTCATCGCTAAGTTCATCTGCGATTCGGGTAGAAGGTGCAATAACCAGCAGCGGTGCATTTACGCTCAAGTTTGCAAGCACGTAAGAACGTATCGAATTTATACAGACGAGTTCGCCGTCGGTGCGAGTTGTAGTGATTGAAAGATCTGGCAAAGCGGATAAAAGTGTCACTTCATCGTCTCCAGAACAACGCCAAAAGCCCCACATCCAATCTGGATGGGGGTGTTATGGGAGAAATTGTATTAAAGGATTTAATTCGTTTCGACCAGGGTGCTAGACCTGTAATGATTAGCCAATGAGCGAGCAGACAACACAATTTCAGGCAGATGATGCCGGACTTCGTGCTGATGTGCGCCGATTAACTGAATTGTTGGGTGAATCGCTGGTTCGCCAAGAGGGCTCACAACTAGTCGATTTAGTTGAGAAGGTTCGCAAGGCTGTTCGCGAAGGTGGCGGCGAGGAAATTCTTGAAAACATTTCAGTTGATGAAAGTGTCCAACTTGTAAGAGCATTTAGTAACTACTTCAATTTAGCAAACGTTGCAGAGCAAGTGCACCGAGCACGAATTCTTTCAGATGAGCGAAACAGTGGCGGCTCTTGGTTAACCAGAGCTGTAGATCGCATAATTGAAGTTCAAGCCGAAAGTAAAGAGTTCACTACAAAAGATATTCAGGGCTGGATTGATAATTTCTCAGTCCGTCCAGTATTTACTGCGCATCCAACTGAAGCGGCTCGTCGTTCGGTGTTGAGCAAGATGAATTCGATTGCAGAACTGTTAGATCAACCGGCAAGTGCAAGACGTGATCGCAGACTTGCCGAAACCATTGATCTGCTCTGGGAAACGGATGAACTTCGTTTGGGGCGGCCAGAACCGCTAGATGAAGCAACTAACGCGCTTTATTATCTCGATGACTTATTTAGATTAACAATCCCAGAAGTCTTAGATGATTTTGCATATGAATTAAAACGTCTTGGTGTAACCGTTTCGCCGACATCCCGCCCATTAAGTTTTGGAACCTGGATTGGTGGCGACCGTGATGGAAATCCAAACATCACCGCAAGTGTTACGACCGCTGCAATCACGCTTCAAACTGGCCACTTTATTCGCGCGCTTACTGCATCACTTGATCAACTTCGCCAAGCGCTTTCAGTATCAACTCGAATTTCTGGGACAACACCAGAATTGGATGCATCCGTTGCAAAGGATCTTGATTTACTTCCAGAGATTGAAGAGCGCTTCCGTAGATTAAATGTTGAAGAGCCATATCGTTTGAAAGCAACTGCAATCCGCCATCGCTTAATTCTTACCCAACGCCGACATGCGGTTGGTGGCCCACATGTTGCAGGACGTGATTATGAGAGCACCGCGCAATTATTGGCTGATTTAAATCTGATGCGCGATTCACTTCTGTCTCACCGTGGTGAATTAATCGCAACCGGTTTACTTGAGCGAATCATCCGCACGGTTTCTAGTTTTGGTTTAACCCATGCAACCATGGATATTCGAGAGCATTCTGATGCCCATCACCACGCTCTGGCTCAAATCGAGAGCGTTGGTTTAGAGAATTTACAGAACCTAGATGAAGCAGCCCGTAAAACTGTTGACACCTTTATTGCAATTCGCGATTTGATTGCAAAATTTGGGCCAGAGGTTATTGAAACCTACATAATCTCAATGACTAAGTCTCATAAGGATGTTCTAGCTGCGGTTGAGCTTTCTCGTATTACCGGCCTCTTCGGAAAAGTTGGCTTTGCTCCACTACTTGAAACTGTTGCCGAACTTCAAACAGCTGACACTATTTTAGATAATCTGTTAAGCGATAAAGGTTATCGCGAACTCGTAACCATGCGGGCAAATGTGCAAGAAGTAATGCTTGGGTATTCAGATTCAAATAAAGATGCTGGTATTGCGACTTCGCAATGGGAGATTCATAAAGCCCAACGAAAGCTCCGCGATGTTGCAATCAAACATGGTGTAACCCTGCGTTTGTTTCATGGTCGCGGTGGATCAGTCGGACGCGGTGGCGGACCAACTTACGATGCGCTAATTGCTCTGCCTTGGGGATCAATTGATGGTCAGATAAAGATGACCGAGCAAGGTGAAGTTATCAGTGATAAATATGCGTTGCCATCCTTAGCTCGAGAGAATGTTGAACTTGCACTTGCTGCAGCACTTGAAGCAACAGTTTTGAATCGGGCACCGCGTCAAAGCTCGCAGGCTCTTGCAAATTGGGGTTCTTGCATGGATGTTGTAAGTGGAAGTGCATTTAAAACTTATCGCGAACTAATTGATCATCCAGACCTGCCAGCCTATTTCTATGCATCGACTCCAGTAGAACAGCTCGGCGAAATGTTCTTGGGTTCCAGGCCTTCGCGCCGGCCTGATGCGGCAAGTGGATTATCGTCACTTCGCGCTATTCCATGGGTTTTTGGTTGGACCCAATCTAGACAGATTGTTCCTGGTTGGTTCGGTGTCGGATCTGGATTAAAGGCTGCACGTGAAAGTGGAAAGTCAGATGTTCTTACTGAAATGTTAAAAGATTGGCACTTCTTCCGCACCTTCATAAGCAATGTTGAAATGACGCTAGCAAAGACAGATTTAGTAATGGCTCGTAAGTATGTGAAGAGTTTGGTTGACCCAAGCCTGCATCATTTCTTAGACACAATCGAAGCGGAATTCGAATTAACTAAATCTGAGATTCTGCTATTGACTACTAAGCAGGATTTACTCGGAGATCAGAAGATACTTGCCCGCACCCTACAAGTTCGAGATGCCTATCTAGCCCCGCTACATTTGTTGCAGATTACGCTGCTGCATAAAGTGAGAAATGATCAAAACGTTGATCCGCTAATTAGACGAGCACTCTTGTTAACGATAAACGGTGTTGCTGCTGGCCTACGCAATACTGGCTGATTTACTTATTAAATTCCTGTTGCGCATAATCTAAGCCTTTTTCAATTAGCCGTTCAATTGCAAGTGCGCCTCTGGTGATAAAATCAGCAAGCTCTTTCTTCTCTGGTTGGCTAAATGGTTTCAAGACATAGTCTGCTGGATCAATCGGTGCCTGTGGCCTTCCGATTCCCATTCGAAGTCGGTAGTAATCAGGTGATGCAAAGTTGGTGGTTAGTGACTTCAGGCCATTATGGCCGTTGTCCCCGCCACCAAGTTTGATTCTAATTGTGTTGAAATCAATATCTAATTCATCGTGAATGACAATTAAATTTGCAGGTGCAATTTTGTAAAAATCTGCGAGGGCTTTAGTAGGTGCACCACTCTCATTCATGTAGCTAAGAGTTTTTGCCAAAACTACTGATTTGCCAGCGACTCGAATATCTGCGATCTGAGTCTTTGATTTGTGATTTGAAAACTTAACGTCAGAGGCCAGATAGTCGATAACCATCTGGCCTATGTTGTGACGAGTAGATGCATATTGATCTCCTGGGTTACCTAGTCCGAGAACTAACCAGCGATTGCTATTCATTTTTATATTAGTTTTATCTTAGTTAATTACTCTTTTGCAGCATCAGCAGCAGCTTCAGCAGCGCCATCGGCAGGTGCAGCAGCTTCAGCAACCGGAACTTCTTCAACAATTGTTGAACGCTCTGAAAGGTGAATAACTGGCATGTTTGGTTCAGATACAAGTGTTACGCCAGCAGGTAGAACGACATCTGATGCATAACGAGTTTCGCCAGCCATCATTCCATCCATGTTCAATTCTAGGAATTGTGGAATCGAAGTAGCTTCTACTTCAACTTCAATTGTGTTGTGCATGTGTTCAAGAATTCCATCGACGTCATGCTTACCAGTTGTGTGAACTGGAACTTCAACTTTAACGCGCTCACCGCGGCGAACGATTACTAAGTCGATGTGTGCAAGAACTCCGGTTAGTGGATTTCTTGTAACTGACTTTGGAAGAGTTAGTTCGGTCTTGCCATCAACAACAACGTCGAGCAGAACGTTTGCACTCTTAAGTGCTGCGCCAAGTTCGCGTAGTGGAAGTGCGACGTGTTGTGGTGCTTCACCGTGACCGTAAATAACAGCTGGAACATTTCCGGCACGACGGTCGCGACGTGATGCGCCTTTACCGAATTCGGTGCGCTTTGTTGCGTTAATAGTAATTTCAGCCATTTGCTTCTCTCTCTATCCAAATCGTTAATGTAGCAACGTCCGAGGAGAGCCAAGCCGTCGATTACGGATTTTTAATCCCTCGCCGGAACGAGTGGCTAGGTTATCTAATCTCTCTCAAAAAGCGAAATTTTTAGGAGTGGCCATCGAAGAGGCTGGTAACTGAACCATCTTCGAAGACCTCGCGAATTGCGCGGGCAAGAAGTGGCGCGATTGGCAAGATTGTTAAGCCATCGAAGCGAGAATCTTCTGGGATCGGCAGGGTGTCGGTTACGACAACTTCGCTGACGTTTGATGCCTTGAGACGTTCGACTGCTGGTCCGGAAAATACTGCATGCGTTGCAGCGATGATTACATCCTTGGCGCCCTCGGCATAAAGAGCATCAACCGCCTTAGTAATTGTCCCGGCGGTATCGATCATGTCATCGATAACTACGCAGGTCTGACCTTTAACATCACCAACAACTTTGCCGGTAGAAGATTCATTTGGAATCCGGGGATCGCGCATCTTGTGAATAAAAGCGATTGGGCAACCACCGAGAAGATCTGACCAGCGCTCGGCGACGCGAACTCGACCAGAGTCAGGTGAAACGATTGTTAACTTACTGCGATCGACTTTGCTTCCAACATAATTTGTTAGCAGTGGAAGTGCAAAGAGGTGATCTACTGGACCATCAAAGAATCCTTGAATTTGTGAGGTGTGAAGATCTACAACCATTAAACGATCTGCACCAGCAGTCTTAAATAAATCTGCCATCAGTCTTGCCGAGATTGGCTCGCGACCACGGTGCTTCTTATCCTGACGGGCATAACCATAGAACGGCGCAACAACAGTGATTCGTTTTGCAGATGCGCGCTTAAGCGCATCGACCATAATTAGTTGTTCCATGATCTGCTTATTTACCGGGGCACAGTGCGATTGAATTACGAAGGCATCGCTTCCACGAACGCTCTCTTCGAAGCGAACAAATATTTCACCGTTTGCAAAATCATATGCAGATGTTGGTGTGATTGGTATACCAAGTTCAGCGGCGACACCTTCAGCTAACTCTGGATATCCACGACCAGTAAAAATTCTTAGTCGTTTCTCCGAAGTGAGGCGAAGTTCGCTCATGTCTTAGCTCCCTTGTTCCGAGGTTTCAGTAGCACCTGCAGCTTTTGCTACCTGCGCGGATTTTGTTCCGGTTCTCTTGCGAAGCACCCAGCCCAGAATATTACGTTGTTTAGATCTTGCAACACCCATGGCTCCGGCAGGAACATCATTAGTGATCACCGACCCAGCCGCAGTGTATGCGCCATCTCCAATGCAAACCGGTGCAACTAACATGGTGTCGCTTCCGATTCGAACTTCATTGCCAATTTTTGTCTTGTGTTTTTCTACGCCGTCATAATTTACGAAGACCGTGGCTGCGCCAATATTTGTGCCCGAGCCAATTTCTGCATCTCCGACATAGGAAAGGTGTGGCACTTTTGTGCCTTCGCCAATACTTGAATTCTTAATCTCGACATATGCACCAACCTTGGCCCCAGCCGCAAGCGATGTATCAGCGCGTAAATATGAATATGGACCGACCTTGGCACCGGCTCCAATTTCGCAATCAACACAATTAGATTCAATGACTGATGCGCCAGCTGCAACTTTTACATTCATTAAAGTTGTGCGCGGTCCGATGATTGTTTTAGCACCAACTGTTGTGGTCCCTGCAAGCCAGCTCTCCGGAAAAATAGTTGCATCGGCTTCGATAGTTACATTTGAATCTATCCAGGTTGTTGTTGGATCAACAATCTCTACGCCATTTAACATATGTTGGTAATTGATTCGATCGCGCATAATCGCGGCGCAATCTGCGAGTTGTGAACGATCATTGATACCCAGAGTTTCGCTGTAATCATTTGAAAGAATTGCAGCAGCTTTGCCGCCGGCTGCTTTGATATCTGCAATCACATCAGTTAAGTAGAGCTCGCCCTGCGAATTATTGCTCTTTAACTTCGCAACACTTGCGCGAAGTGCATCGATATCAAATAGGTAAACCCCAGTATTTATCTCATCAATCAATATTATTTCTTCCGAAGCATCGCGCTCTTCGACAATTGCAACTATTTCGCCAGCTTCATTCCGCAAGATTCGACCATATCCAGTTGGGTCTGGGAACTCTGCGGTCAGAACTGAAACTACGTTCTTTGCTTCATTGTGTGCCGCAATAAATTCAGCAAGAGTTTCGCTGCGAAGAAGTGGGGTATCGCCAGCACAAATCAAAACAGTGCCACTTGCTTTCAAATCTGCGAGCGCCAATTGAACTGCGTGGCCGGTGCCGTTTCGCTCTGCTTGAAATACCGAAATTGAATTTGGGGCAATCTGCTTAATGTGTGGTTCTACCGCTTCACGGCCCGCACCAACTACAACCCGCAACTGCGCCGGATTTAATTTACTTACTTGAGATAAGACATGATCGATAATTGTTCTGCCAGCAATAAAATGTAGGACCTTTGGAGTTTGAGATTTCATGCGAGTTCCCTCGCCAGCTGCTAAAACTATTGCTACATCTAATTTGGCAGAAGAGTCGACTGACTTGTTCAAGTCCAACTCCTTCCGCTTCCCTCACTTTAAGGATTAAGGTGGCTCCGCCACCAGGTATCGATCCTGGACCCTGGGCTTCAAAGGCCCATGTGCTAGCCACTACACAATGGCGGAACCTGAATTCTTCCCTATAACTATCGATACCACCAAACTTCAAAGCGTTTTATACGGTTTCTAGCTAACTAAACCGTTTCTATAACCCGCGCCCCATGCACCGGCCCACTCGCCCGCACCACTCCAGCCACAACTCCACTCGAACTAAGCGCAACTGTTAAATCCATTGATTTCTCTTCATCCTCAACCAAAAATGCAACTGTCGGACCAGAACCAGAAACGATGCTTCCCAATGCTCCGTAATCACGACCAACATCCAAAACTAGACGAAGCGCTGGGCGCAATGAACATGCTGCTGCTTGTAAATCATTTGAAAGCGCTGCGCCTAACGCAACTGGATCACCTGCACGAAGTGCCTGCATCATCGAATCACTAACTTGAGGACTTGCAATATCTAAACCTTCACGCAATCGATCACACTCTTGATAAACAGCTGGTGTTGAAAGTCCTTGACCTGAAAGCGCTAATACCCAGTGATAATTTCCGCGACTTAGCGCCGGGGTCAGTTGATCCCCGCGACCGCGACCAATTGCAATCCCACCGGAAATTCCAAAAGGAACATCACTTCCAAGTTGCGCCGCGACTGTCTCCATTTCATCTCTCGATAATCCAATATCAAAGAGCGCATCCATCGCGACTATGACTCCTGCAGCATCAGCGCTGCCGCCAGCCATTCCACCTGCAACTGGAATCTCTTTCTTTAAATGAATAGCCAGGTCGGTTGGGAGGTCATATTTTTCTGCCATTAATATTGCAGCGCGCATTGCTAAATTCTCATCATCTACCGGAACTCCACTTGAAGTCGCTCCAGAAAGTGTTAATGCAATTCCAGAGCTCTCTGGTCCATGTTTGACTGCTACATCATCAAAGACTGAGATTGCTTGAAAGACAGTTGTGACTTCATGAAAACCATCTGCGCCTAGCGGGCCAACAGCTAGCTGCAAATTTATCTTGGCCGGAACTCGGACAACAACGCCACGGGTAATCATTTAGAAAGCGTAATCGCAATCTTTATAAAATCCGCTAGTTCTAGGGCCTCACCGCGAATTGTCGGGTCAATGCCACTTGCTTCAATAATCGAACTTGCAGCGGCGCTGCCTCCGCACATATCGCTAAGTGCAGCCCGCATCATCTTTCGACGTTGGGCAAATGCGGCATCAATAATCTTAAAGACCACCTTACGCAGTGCTTCATCTCCCGCACTTTGATGGCGGACGAATCGGACCAGCGAAGAATCAACATTTGGTACTGGCCAGAAAATTGAACGACTTACAGTTCCTGCAGATGTTAAATCTGCCCACCAAGTCGCCTTCACTGAGGGACTTCCATAAGTTTTGCTATTTGGTTTAGCAACCAAGCGATCAGCCACTTCGCTCTGGACCATTACAACACCAGATCTAAGGGTCGGAAATAGTTCAAGGAAGCGGAGAAGTACTGGAACTGAAACATTGTATGGAAGATTTGCAACCAGAACGGTTGGCTCGATTGGAAGAGTTGAGATGTTCATTGCATCTTCATTGATAATTGTTAAATCGATGGTGTCAAAACCATGGCGCTTTGCGGTTTCTGGAAGTTCGGCAGCGAGGCGATCATCGATTTCAATTGCAACTACTTCTCGTGCAGATTCCATCATTGCAAGTGTGAGCGAACCTAAACCTGGTCCAATTTCTAGCGCTACATCCGTTGGTCTGACATCAGCGCTCTTAACTATCTTGCGACAGGTATTTGCATCGACCACAAAGTTTTGACCAAGTTTTTTTGTTGGCCGAACCCCAATGCGTTCGGCAATCTCACGAATTTCAACTGCGCCAAGTAAGTTACTCATTTAAGCAAATGGCCCAAATAGACGTTCACAATTATTTGAAATTGCATTAGCTAATTCACCCACATCTTCGCCGCGCTCCTCGGCCATGAAACGTAAAATCGTTGGGATTTGTGCCGGAGTATTAAGCGCACCTCGATGTGGCATCGGGGCCAAGAATGGTGAATCGGTTTCAACTAGAAGCTGATCAATTGGCACAAATTTCACCGCTTCGCGAAGTGCTGGTGCATTTTTAAAGGTAAGGGTTCCGGCAAAGGAGAGGATGTAGCCATTTTCAATGCATTCTCGCGCCATCTCGGCATCTCCGGAATAGCAGTGGAAGATTGTTTTTTCGGGAGCGCCCTCTTCAATCAACAGATCAAGAACTGCGCGGTGGGCATCTCGATCATGAATTACCAGAGCTTTATTTACTTTTTTCGCTAATTCAATATGGCGCCGAAAGGAATACTTCTGTCGCTCTTGCAGCGCTGGTTCGGTTCGGAAGAAATCTAAGCCAGTCTCACCGATTGCTCGCACTCGTGGATGAGTTGATAGTTTCTCAATCTTTAAGAGATCAGCCTCTAAATCTTCAACTACTGGCGCTTCGTTTGGATGCAGAGCAACTGCTGCTAAAACGTTTGGCCAATGTTCGGCCATTTTTACGCCCCATTCGGATTGTTCAGCTGAATAACCAACTTGAACAATGCGATCAATGCCAACGCTCTTCGCATCTGCTAAAACTTTGCCGACTTCTGGCGCATCAGGTGCGCCGTTAGTAATAATCTCAATATGAGCATGTGAATCAACGCAATTAACATTTAGCGGTTCTGGAAGTGGCGCAGGTTGGCGATCAAGATCGCGATTGTGTCGATCTGCCACTTCTTATTCCAATCTTGGGAATAAGACTGCGCCCTTTGTAACTTTGCAGCCCTGTGGTAAAACTCCCCATTTTGAAACTTCAGAAATCTTCTGGTCGCCAATGTTGCCAAGTGTTGCTTGGGCTCCAATAGATTCCCAGAGCGTCTGCGTTGTGGCTGGCATAACTGGATGCAACAAAACTGCAAGCGCACGAATTGCATCAGCAGTGTTATATAAAACTTCATTGAGTTCTGGAGTGCGGCTCTCATCTTTCGCAATAGCCCAAGGTTCTTTGATAGTTACATATCCATTTACTCGCTTGCAGAATTCCATGATGGCGTTGATCCCACCTTGGAAATCCAGAGCGACCATCGCCTTATCTGCAGCAGCAACAGTTGTTTCTAGCATCGCTGATAATTCTGCATCTTTTGCAACGGCAGGAATTGTTCCATCGCAGTACTTTTCAATCATTGCAATTAAACGTGATGCCAGATTGCCGAAATCATTTGCGAGTTCGCTGGTGTATCGGGCTGACATATCTTCCCAAGAGAAAGAGCCATCAGTGCCAAATGGAATTGCACGTAAGAAGTAATATCTAAAGGCATCAACACCAAAGTGATCGGTGATATCGCTTGGTGCGATTCCGGTTAACTTTGATTTACTCATCTTCTCGCCACCGACCAATAACCAACCGTGGGCAAAAACTTTCTTAGGAATCGCAACATTTGCAGCCATCAACATCGCTGGCCAGATCACAGCGTGAAAACGCAGAATATCTTTACCGACCAAGTGCACATCTGCCGGCCAAGTCTTTGCAAATTTTTTGCCACCTTCAGAATTTGGATCATCGCCGAGTCCAACGGCTGTCGCATAATTTAGAAGCGCATCAAACCAGACATAAATAACTTGATCGGTATCCCAAGGAACCGGAATACCCCAATCAAATGTGGATCTAGAGATTGATAAATCGCGAACGCCACTTTCAAGAAATGCAATTACCTCGTTGCGCGCACTTGCTGGCTCGCAAGCTTCAGGGCTATTTTTGTAATGCTCAAGTAGTTGTGGAACAAAGGCTGAAAGCTTAAAGAACCAGTTATCTTCAGAGAGCATTTCTACTGGCTTGCCATGGATCTTGCACTTTCCATCATCTAAATCACCAGGTAATTTGAATTCTTCGCAACCAATGCAATATGGGCCTTCAAATTT
>DDMR01000062.1:7632-7859 GCA_002340925.1 Actinobacteria bacterium UBA2541 | reverse complement strand
CCAACATTTCGGACGGTGCCAACGATTGCTTCGTGTTCTGGGCCAAGTTTCGAACGCAGACGACGGATATGAACATCGACGGTGCGGGTTCCACCGAAGTAGTCATAGCCCCAAATTTCTTGCAGAAGTTGGGCACGAGTAAAGACGCGACCCGGATGTTGAGCCAGGAATTTAATTAATTCGAACTCTTTAAATGTTAGATCTAGCGAGCGCCCTTTTATCTTTGC
>DDMR01000062.1:3756-7465 GCA_002340925.1 Actinobacteria bacterium UBA2541 | reverse complement strand
TTCATTGCAGAGAGCGCACCTTCAGTTGCGATTGTGATTATTGGGCAATCAACACCGGTGGACTTTAATAATTTGTTTAACGCCTTTGCACTTGGTAGATCGCGACGTGCATCAAGAAGAATGCAATCAACTTCGGGAACATCAACAAGGATTGATGCTTCGGCTGGAAGGATGCGAACTTGGTGTTGTAGCAGGGCAAGACTGGGAAGCACTTCAGCACTTGCGCCGAGTGTGTTTGTCAGAAGGAGAATTCTTGCCATAAGAGGTGTAAGAATACTCAGGTGAATTCATGGACTCCACTCCTTGTTGTGCTGGTCTTGGGCATCGCATTTGGCATTTGGTATACCCGCAGCAGAGGTGAGTTTCGTAGGAAGAAGACGGTTAATGGGCCCAAGCTTGACGCTTCGATAATCGGGGTCGAACTTGGCTCTCGCGTCACTATGGTGCAGTTCTCCTCGGCCTTCTGCTCGCCATGTCGAGCTACTAAGGCACTGCTAGAGGACATGGTCACGAAGATGCCGGATGTTCGATATGCCCATATCGATGCCGAATCCCATCTGGAATTAGTGCGCCAGCTCGATATCCGATCCACGCCAACCACGCTCTTCTTAAATGCTGCAGGCGTCGAAGTCGGACGTGCGATGGGAACACCTAAGCGCTCGCAAGTGATTGCGGCTGTAGAGGCTATTAGGTAAGTGCAAAACCTTCGCAAGTAGTCAATTAGTAATTGCTAACTTAGAATTGGGCTGTGCTGAAATTTGAACCAATCTTTTTAACAAAGCGTCGCCATATTGATTTTGGCCGCCTTGTTGGTTCTTTGTGTCGAATGTAATTAACTAAAAACGCAACATGAAGTTTTAGTTTTACAAATTATTCGACCACCTAGCAGAGGAAATAAAAATGGCAGTTTTAAATCAGAGCAGTGTTACACCAAAAACAAATCTCATTGATGCCCGCGGACCA
Organism: Actinobacteria bacterium UBA2541; assembly: GCA_002340925.1. Lineage (GTDB taxonomy): Bacteria > Actinomycetota > Actinomycetes > Nanopelagicales > Nanopelagicaceae > AAA044-D11. Next base: position 6,502 of record DDMR01000062.1, on the reverse strand, counting down.
AGGTTCTCGGCCGCAATCACAACATTGGTTCTTGCAACAGCGCTAGTAACCGAATCAGCAACCTTGATTGCAATTCAACTAGCAGTCTTTGCGATTGGTGCATTTGCCGGACCAGCGAAGACACCTTACGCATTTGTATTTAAGAAGTTTGTGAAGCCAAGACTTAAGGGCGAAGTTGTTACCGAAGATGCACGCCCACCACAGTTTGCTCAGAGCGTTGGATTAATTTTTGCAGTGGTTGCGCTTGCTGGATCACTTCTTTCAATCCCAGCCCTCTTTACAGTGGCTGTGAGCTTTGCGCTCTTTGCAGCTTTTCTAAATGCTGCCTTCAATTTCTGCTTGGGCTGCGAGATTTATCTCCTTGGCCTACGTGCAGTTAAAAAATAATTCATTTCATTCATTTCATTAATTTCACTAAATTGAATAGGAGATAAATATGTCACGTGCAACATCCCTAGTTTCAACCGATTGGGTTCTAGAGAATTTGACAAACAAGAGTGTAGTTTTTGTTGAGGTAGATGAGGATACAACCCTTTACGAAAAGGGTCACATCGAAGGTGCAATCACTTTTCACTGGCGCGAAGACTTGCAAGATGGCTTGATCCGCGACTTGATTTCAAAAGAAAAGTTTGAAGCGCTGCTTTCAAAGAGTGGTATTACAAATGATTCAACTGTTGTTCTGTATGGCGGTAACAACAACTGGTTCGCAACATATGCGTTCTGGTATTTCAAAATTTATGGCCACCAAGATGTTCGCTTAATCGATGGCGGACGCAAGCTTTGGGAGCTAAAGGGGTTGCCGCTAGTGACCGAAGTGCCAACTCGTACTGCAGCACGTTATGTGGCAAAAGAGCGCGATAATTCAATTCGCGCATTCCGCGACCAAGTTATTTCATCAATCGGAATCAAAAATATCGTTGATGTTCGCTCGCCCGCAGAATTTTCTGGCGAACTTGCAGCGCCAGCACATTTGCCACAAGAAGGTGGTCAAATCAAGGGTCATATCCCAAGTGCAAAGAATATTCCATGGTCAAAGGCAGCAAATGAAGATGGCACCTTTCGAAGCAATGAAGAACTTGCTGAACTTTATAAAGCGGCTGGCGTAGATTTTGCAAAAGAAACTATCGCATATTGCCGCATCGGAGAACGTTCAGCGTTTTCTTGGTTTGTATTGCACGAACTTCTTGATTTGCAAAATGTTACAAACTATGACGGTTCTTGGACCGAGTACGGTTCACTCGTTGGTGTTCCAGTAGCAGTCGGCGCATAAGTTGCGAACTTGTGGTGCAACATCTGGCGGCCCTGATTTAGCTGGGGTTGATTTAGCAAATCAGTCTGTTATTCAAGGAGCTGTTCTTCGTGGTGGCGTGAGCGATGGTGTTCCAAATGGTTTACCAGTTGATAACGCATATGTTCGGCTCCTTGATTCGAATGGTGAATTCACTGCAGAAGTTCCAACAAACTTAGAGGGACAATTTCGCTTCTTTGCCGCTCCTGGTTCATGGACTGTTGTAGTCCTGGCCTTCGGAGCGCGCGAAGAGATAAAAGTCCAGGCAGAAAAAGGAACACCCGTCGATCTCGTTATTCAGATTTGAAATAGCCAAAGTAGACTTGTTGCATGGCTGATAAACACGAGTTACGCGATGCTGGACTTCGCCTGACGCCACAACGCGAATTAGTTTTGGCTGCGGTGCGCGCACTTGAACATGCAACGCCCGAAGAGGTTGCCGAAAAAGTTAAGCTAACACATCCGGGAATTAATCTTTCAACTGTTTATAGAAACCTTGAAACTTTAGAAAATGTTGGGTTAGTTCAACATTCACATCTTGGACATGGCGGGGTTCGCTATCACGCATCGACCGAAGAGATTCATGCGCATTTGAATTGCGAAAGTTGCGGAACAATCATCGAGGTCCCGATCGAAGCAACAGCATCATTTACCCAATCACTTCTCGATGGATATGGCTTCCACACCGACCTTACACACTTGGCAATTGCCGGTCGTTGCGAATCTTGCTTTACCAAGCCCTAAACTCGTACTCACTATGACTGCCGTAATCGTCGAAGCTGGCCCAGATGCTGGGGCAGTTTGGCATTTCGGTGAACCAAATCAAGAACAGCGTGCACTTGCGGCCGGAACTGCCTGGGCAGATCTTTCGCATCGCGGAGTTGTTTCCGTAAGCGGCCCAGATCGCTTAAGTTGGTTGCATTCAATAACCACGCAAGATGTTGAGAAGTTAACACCAGGACTTTGGGTGAGTTCATTAATTCTCGATGCACATGGTCACATAACACATCACTTTTATTTGGTCGATGATGGCACAACAACTTGGATACATACCGAGAAAGAGAAGACTGCAGAACTAATTGCTTACTTTGAGAAAATGAAATTTATGTTGCGAGTTGAAATCGCAGATCGATCGGAAGAGTATGCAGTGCTTCGGGCACCCGGCACCGCAGATGCAATTGGTGGGCCATATGCACTTGTTACATATGATGAACTTGAAGATATGAAATCGGCGTTTAATCAGAATTATCTGCAGGTCGGAACTTGGGCACTCGATGCCGAACGAGTTGCAGCTGGACGGGCGCGAATCCTCTTTGAAACAGACCATAAATCGATTCCGAATGAATTAGGTTTTTTAAATAATGCAGTGCATATGAAAAAAGGTTGTTATCCCGGACAAGAGACAGTTGCGAAAGTTTTTAATTTGGGCAAGCCACCACGGCGCTTAACTTTGTTGCA
>DDMR01000062.1:2972-3485 GCA_002340925.1 Actinobacteria bacterium UBA2541 | reverse complement strand
TGCAAACCATGCGGCCTCACCAGTAAGCCAGAGTGAAACTTCGGCGCCACTAGCAAGTGCGGTTGATCCAACGGTAAATGCTTGCGCACAACGCTCGGGATCATCCGCCCCGACCATTACTTTCACGACTAGTTTCCCAACAGAGTTAGCACTATTCATGGGCGAGACTCTACTCGCCACTGGCATTACCCTTAGACAATGGAAACCGCGACCACCATTTTATTAATTGCGGGAACGTTGCTAATCGGGTTGTTCTTATTCTTAAAGGGAATCCGCGGCGCTATCAAGTCTTGGAAAGGCGAATCGACAGATGGCATTTGAAATACCTGAAGGCGTGCATCCGGATTGTTATCCCCTGGCCTGGCTTATTGGGACTTGGCGCGGAAAAGGTTCCGGTGAATATCCTGGAATCGAACCCTTTCAATTTGCGCAGGAAGTAACTTTTAATCATGACGGTCGCCCATTTTTAAATTACTTTTCACGTTCTTGGATTATTAATGAGAAGAATGAAAT
>DDMR01000062.1:0-2864 GCA_002340925.1 Actinobacteria bacterium UBA2541 | reverse complement strand
CCGAAAATTCAATTAGCAATGGATCAAGGTTACTCAGCGCCATCAGCGAAGATTGTTACAGCAGGACAACGACTTTATGGATTAGTTGAGGGTCAATTATTTTATGCATATGACATGGCTGCTGAAGGTCAGACTCTGCAAGCACACATCTGGTCGAGTTTAGAAAGACAAGTTGGCGAATAAAATTGAGCACTGAATTTCAAGGTGGAGTTTTAGCCGAACTTACTCGCAATGGTCTGGTGGAATCGATTCATAGCGGACATTTAATTATGTTAAATGCTGATGGCTCGGTTTATAAAACAAAGGGAAATGCGGATCTGCCGATTTTTCCAAGATCATCTGTGAAGTGCATTCAGACAAGTGCGATGGTGCGTAATGGTTTGAAACTTGAACCGAGGTTGTTGGCTTTAGTAGAGGCAAGTCATTCGGGTGCTGCGATGCATCAAGAAGCAGTGCTAGAAATTTTGAAAGGTGCAGGCTTGCAAGAAAGTGATCTGCAATGTTCTTTAGATAAACCACTTGGCGATGCCGAGCGAATTGCCTGGGGCGAAAAACCTGCAACCAGACTTGCAATGAATTGTTCTGGAAAACATGCCGGAATGCTTGCAACTTGTGTTGTGAATGGGTGGGATACCAAAACTTATTTGAGCGCAGATCATCCGCTGCAAGTAGCGGTTTTAGCCGAGATTGAAAGCTTGGCTGGTGCGAAGGTTGCGAATAAAACATTTGATGGTTGCGGTGCGCCACTCTTTGCATTGACTACTCGAGAATTAGCTAATGCGATTCGCAACATAACAATTTCAAAAGATCCAGTTCATGTTGAAGTTATGAACGCGGCTCGGGCATTTCCTGAAATGGTTGCGGGCGAAGGTCGTTTAACAACACGGACAATGCAATCCGTCCCTGGTCTCTTTATGAAGGAGGGGGCCGAAGCAGTAGAGGTTGCTTCAATGAGCGATGGCCGCACCTTAGTTTTCAAAATAAGTGATGGATCTTGGCGGGCATTTGGTGCAATCATGCACGCTGCGCTTCTGGAGTGGGGAATTACTACAACCGAAGAAGTGTTGAATGTTTATGGTGGCGCGAATATTGTTGGTGGAATGCGGGCGGTGTTGTAGATGAAAAGTCGGATTGCAACTCTGATGGTTCATACCTCGCCACTGGAACAAGCAGGTATGGGCGATGCCGGCGGAATGAATGTTTATGTAATCGAAAATTCAATCAAGATGGCAAATGCCGGTGTTGAAGTAGATATCTTTACCCGCGCAGATAAAAGTGGATTAGCTGATGCAGTTCAAATTGCAAACGGTGTAACGGTTCATCATTTAGAAGCAGGCCCAATTGGTGCGCTGACCAAAGAGGAGCTACCAAGCCAGATAAGTGCTTTGACACATGCATTCATGGAACATCAACGTGGTAAACCAAATGACTTCTACGACATCATTCATTCGCATTACTGGATCAGTGGACAGCTTGGGTGGATGATTTCTGAACGCACAGGGGTGCCTCTTGTTCACACAATGCACACGATGGCGAGGGTAAAGAATCGCGCTCTTGCCGAAGGTGATGTGCCTGAACCGCTGATTCGCGCACTTGGTGAAGAACAAATTGTGCAGAATTCAAAAGCTTTAATTGCGAATACCGACGCCGAAGCTGCAAGTTTGGTTTCACTCTATGGGGCAGATACCGATCGAGTAAAAGTTGTGACACCTGGTGTTGACTTGCAGCGCTTCACTCCTGGACACGGAAAAGCTAGCGCCCGAAACATTTTGGATATTGCATCAGATGCAATCATGTTGATGTTTGTTGGTCGAATTCAGCCACACAAGGGCCCAGAAGTTTTGGTGCGTGCAATTGCAGAACTTGTTGCACGTGCACCGCATCTGCGTTCGAAGCTTGCACTTGTGATTATGGGCGGCGCATCAGGGACTGGCATCAACGAACCAGATCGCTTGGCAAAGCTTGCAACTTTCTTGGGAGTTGCAGATTTAATCCATTTCAAAGAGCCAGTATCTAGAAGTGAACTCGCTGATTGGTATCGCGCATCAGATTTAGTCTGCGTTCCTTCATATTCTGAAAGTTTTGGATTAGTAGCGCTAGAAGCACAAGCATGCGGAACACCGGTTATTGCGAGTGCTGTAGGTGGACTTCGCACCGCAGTGTCTGATGGAATTTCTGGAATTTTGGTTGATGGCCACGATCCAAAAGCTTGGGCCTCGGTTGTTTCACGTTTAATAGCCGAACCACAGCGCCGAGTTCTTTTATCAATGGGCGCACTCGATCACTCGAAGAAATTTGGCTGGGAGAATACTGCTCGCCAAACTTTAGATGTTTATGACTGGGTCTTATCAAAACCAAAATCAAATCCGTTGTGGGTCGCACAATAAGATGATTGACCCACGCGTAATTATTGAAGAGTTTCTAGATTCGCATGATTTAGATTATGAAAAAAGTGGAACAAGCACTTTTCTGGTAACGCTGCCTGGTGAGAAAAAACTGCAGACGCACTGCGCATTAATTGTTGGCGATAATTCTTTAAGTATCAATGCCTTTGTAATTCGCAGACCAGATGAGAACGCCGGCAAGGTTCACGAATGGCTTCTGACCAAGAATGCATCGATGTATGCAGTTACTTATGCGATTAATGAACTTGGCGATATTTTTCTAGTTGGTCGTCTGCCTTTGCCAGCTGTGACAGATGTTGAAATTGATCGCATATTAGGAGCAGTGCTGCAGTATTCAGATTCCTCCTTTAATCAATTGTTAGAACTTGGTTTTGCTTCATCTATCCGTCGCGAATGGGCTTGGCGCGTTTCACGCGGTGAATCGCTTTCAAATCTAAAAGCATTTGAACATTTAATCTA
>DDMR01000038.1 GCA_002340925.1 Actinobacteria bacterium UBA2541 | reverse complement strand
GGTGAATACGAGAAAGTTTACGAATTAGTTATGGCGGCACAAGCTGCAGGCATAGCTGCAGTAGCTCCTGGTGTTCCGGCATCGCAAGTTCATAAGGCAACTCGAGATGTAATTGTCGAGGGTGGTTATGGTGATTGGTTTAGACATCGAACCGGACATTGCATTGGTCTAGATGTTCATGAATTCCCATTCATCTCTGAGGAAGATCACACACCACTAGAGGTTGGTATGACATTCACAATTGAACCTTCGGTTTTCTGGCCCGGAAAAGTTGGGGTTAGAGTTGAAGATGTAATTGTGGTTGAGGAAACTGGCGGTCGAAAGATTAACCAGCACCCAACTGCTCTAGTTGCTAACTAGTCGCTAACTAGTAGTTAACTAGCTCCTACCAAGGCGCCATTCGCGAATACTTTGTAACAAATTTTTATATAACAAAATGTAATAAATTTTGTTCGAGATTCGCACTATTTACGCTGAGAATTTGAGAAAACCACTTGAAGCACCGTTGACTCAGGTAGGCAATTTAGGCAGACTTCATACACAAAGTCGCGCAATGCTGCAGCAGGTTTTCTGCATTACTGTGCGATTCCGATTGCAAAAGGAAAGGCATTATAAATGAAGTTGAACTTTAAAAGTATTGCCAGCATTGCACTTTCATCAGCAGTAGTAACTGCTGGCTTGGTTGCATTGCCAGCTAATGCTGCAACTAAAAATCTTAATGTTGAAACTGTATTCCAGTTAACATCGACAGATCCAGCTCGTTCATTCGAACAAACTGGAAACATGATTAACCGTGCACTCTACGAAACACTACTTACATACAAGGGTGGAGACGCTTCAACTCCAGTTCCTGGTATTGCATCAAAGTGGAAAGTTAATGCAGGGGCAACAGAATTTACTTTCACAATTGATCCAAAGGCAAAGTTTGCTGATGGCACAAAGGTAACTTCTGCAGACGTTGTCTTCTCACTAAACCGACTAAAGAATGTAAAGGGCAACCCTTCTTCACTCATGAACGGAATTACAGTTGCAGCTCCAAATGCTAAAACTGTTGTTCTGACAACTGAGAAGGCAACCCCACAAGTATTAGCAATTGTTACATCACCAGCTCTTGGAATCTTGAACAGCAAGGTTGCAAAAGCTAACGGTGCATCCGATGCGGCAGATGCTGCAACAGCCGATAAGGCACTTGAGTTTCTCAAGTCAAAGTCAATTGGTAGCGGACCATACGTACTAAAGTCATTCAACCTAACAACTGAAGTTGTTTTAGAGAAGAATACAAAGTACTGGGGCGCGAGCATGGCCGGATACGACAAGATTATTGTCAGAAACGTCCCTGTAAACGTTCAACGTCTAAATGTTATTAAGGGAACTTCATCTATCGCAGTTGACCTTTCACCAGATCAAGCATCAGGTGTAGGCAGCAAGGTAAATGTTGTTACCGGTAAGGCATCTAACGTCTTCTTCTTCTACCTAAGCCAGAACAGCGAGTTCTCACCAGCTACTAAGTTCACATCTGATCCAAAGTGTGTTGAAGCAGCTCGTTACGGAATCAACTACAACAAGATAGTTCGTTACGCAGGACTTGGCGCAATCCAAGCTCCAGGAATTATCCCAAGCTTCTTCTCAGGTGCGCTAAAGCAGAAGGCTGCAATCAAGCAAGATACTGCTCGTGCAAAGGCAGCATTTGATGCTTGTGGAATCAAAGACACACCAGTTTCAATTGGTTATTGGGGTGACGGTGGCGCAGTAAACGGCCTCAACTTCGGTTCACTTGCAGCTCTTGTAGATGAAGATCTACGTGCAATTGGCTTCAAGACCAAACTCGTTGGCGCACCAATTGCGGTTTCACTACCGCTATACCGCGAAAATAAGGAAGAAATGGGTCTATGGCTCTGGGGTCCAGACTGGCCAGATTCAACCAACTACACCGAAAGCTTTAGCCCAGGTACAAAAGTTGGTCTACGTATGGGCTGGCTCGCTGGCCAAGATTCAGTTATTACTGACCTTCAAACAAAGGCAGCTACAGCAACTGATCCAAAGAAGCGCGCAGCTCTCTTTAGATCATGGCAGAAGGAGATGAATAAGCGCAGTCCACTTATTCCACTAGTTCAGCCAGCAGCAATTCTTGTTGCAAACAAGTCAGTAGTAGGTGTTCAAGACCACCCAATCTGGAAGGTAAATCTCACTGAACTTAAGTAGTTAGTACTTAAATTTAGTTAAGATATATAGGTGAAGGTGAGGCCAGTTTCAGGTGAGAGGAAAACGCGCAAGCGACCTCTCTCCGGAACTGGCTTCGCTCCTTTTATAATCCGAAGGTTGCTTACTAGCATTATTTTAGTTTTCGGTGTTACATTTATTGCTTTCTCAATTACTCAGTTAGTCCCGGGCGATCCGGTAGCTGCAAATTTAGGTCAGAGCGCATATAGCGATCCCGAAATTGTCGCCGCTTTTGAGAAAGAGTTTGGTCTCGATCAACCGGTTCCGGTTCAGTATTACAAATATGTAACCAATTTGCTCCAAGGAGATCTTGGTGTTTCACTCTCCAGTAAGCGCCCAGTCGCTGAAGATTTAAAGGAATATTTCCCGGCAACACTTGAGATTGCGCTAATCGCAGTTCTGCTTGCCTTAGTTGTTGGGTTGCTGCTCGGAATCATTTCTGCAGTGACAAGAGATCGTTTGGCTGATCAAATTATTCGAGTATTCAGTTTAACTGGCGTTTCGATGCCAGCATTTTGGACAGCGCTAACTGCATTTTATATTTTCTTCTTCGTCTTAGGTTGGGCGCCCGGTACTGGTCGACTTGAACCAGGTGGCGAGGCTCCGCCAACAGTTACTGGCCTCTTCACAATTGATGCCTTAATTGCCGGCGACTTCTCAACTTTCAGACAGGCATTCTCATACTTGCTGTTGCCAGCGGTTGTTCTTGCAATCTACGCGATTGGTGTTCTAACTCGTTTCACTCGCGCATCAATGCTTGAAATATTGGGTAATGATTATGTAAGAGCTGCGAGAGCAAAAGGTCTTCCCGAATTTACGGTTATCCGCCGCCATGTTCTACGTCCGGCACTTCTCTCAATTATTACCGTTGCAGGCGTGGCATTTTCAAGTCTTTTGGCTGGATCTGTTCTGGTTGAGAATGTTTTCTCGTGGCCAGGGCTAGGTCAATATGCATATCGCGCTGCAGTTGGCTTGGATCTACCAGGAATTATGGGGGTGAGTATGGTTGTTGCAACGGTCTACATCACGATGAATTTAATTGTGGATATTCTCTATCGAATCATTGATCCCCAGATGAAAGATTCTGCATAATGTCTGCAATCTTAAAAAAATTTAAACGATCAAAGAGCGCTAATTCGATCTGGCGCCAGCCATTAGCTGTCGTCGGTATCGTAATTATTCTGACCTGGACAATTCTTGCCGTTTTTGCTCCTTGGATTGCGCCATACGATCCAAATGCACAAGATGCCGATAAGTTCTTAACTCCTTCAGCTCAACACTGGATGGGGACTGATGAATTGAATCGAGATATTTGGAGTCGAATTATTTATGGTGCAAGAATTTCGCTCCCTTATTCACTTCTATTAGTGTTTCTCTCAGCCACTCTTGGATCAATTATCGGCGCAATTTCCGGATATGCTGGTGGCAAAGTTGACTCATTTCTTATGCGCGTCACAGATGTTTTCTTTGCATTCCCAGGAATCGTGCTAGCAATGGCTGTAGCTGCGGCACTTGGACCACAAATTAGAAATGCAGTTATCGCTGTAACTATTGTTGCCTGGCCGGTTTATGCACGCCTGGTCCGCGGCTTAATCCTTAATGCTAAACAGAATGATTATGTAACAGCTTCTGCGTTACTTGGCTCGTCAGCGTTACGAACAATGGTTGTAGATTTACGTCCAAATCTTTCGGGACCAGTCTTTGTTCTGGCCTCACTTGAAGTAGGAAATGCGCTTTTACTTCTCTCCGGACTTTCATTCCTTGGGCTCGGCGCTCAGCCTCCTGCTGCGGAATGGGGCTCGATGGTTTCTATGGGAGCTGTTAACTTCGATCGCTGGTGGGTCGGACTCTTCCCAGGGCTCGCGATTTTGACTGCAGTATTGGCATTTAACTTTATCGGCGACTCACTCCGAGATGCACTTGATCCAAGAACTGCAAAGGCGCTACGCGACTAATGAATCTTCTAACTGTAGAGAATTTGACGGTAACTCTTGCGACCGGAAGCGGTGATGCCCAAGCTGTTCGCAATCTATCTTTCAACGTTGGACACGGAGAAATTTTAGGTATTGCTGGCGAGAGCGGTAGCGGAAAAACAATGACTGCACTCAGCATGCTTGGACTCTTGCCATATAAGGGTAAAGCCAGCGGTTCAATTAAATTTGATGGCCGAGAAATTCTCGCCAGCACCAAGCGCGAATATCGCGATATCCGCGGTAAAGAGATCGCAATGATTTTCCAAGATCCAATGACTTCGCTGCACCCGATGCTGACTGTTGAAGTGCAATTAACCGAGCATCTTCGCCATCACCGCAAAGTGAGCAAAGCTGCGGCTAGAAATAGCGCGCTAGAGCTTCTCGCTACAGTAAAGATTCCAGAGCCAGCATCTGCGTTAAGCGCCCACCCAAGTCAATTTTCTGGTGGAATGCGCCAACGTATTGCGATTGCAATGGCGCTAGCTTGTGAACCAAAATTACTTATCGCCGATGAACCAACCACCGCTCTAGATGTGACAGTGCAAGCTGGAATTCTGAAGTTACTTCATCAATTACGTAAAGACCGCAATCTTTCAGTCATGGTAATTACACATGACCTTGGAGTTCTATCTTCGCTGACCGACAGAATCATGATTATGTATGCTGGCTCAGAAGTAGAATCTGGCGCAACATCAGATTTATTGCAGAACCCTCGCCACCCATACACCAAGGGTCTCATTGCTGCGCTTCCAGGAAACTCTGAAGTTAATTCAAAGAATTTACTCTCTATTGATGGCATGCCACCAGAACTTGGTAATTTCCCGAGCGGATGCGCATTCCATACCCGCTGCAAGTTTGCAAAGGCTAGCTGCAAAGAAACTGTGCCAGAAGTTTTGAATTTATCTTCAGACCACCGAATTTTCTGCCCAGTAAATCCATTTAGCGAACTCTCTAATTCTGGAAGTAAATAATGAAAGAGATTTTAAATCTTAAGAATGTAGCGGTGGAATACGATCGTCATGGTCGCAAGGTGCGTGCGGTTGCGGGTGTGGATCTAACGCTTAATTCTGGTGAAATCCTTGGCTTGGTCGGCGAATCCGGTTGTGGAAAATCGACCCTAGGTAAAGCAATCGTTGGAATTTTACGTCCTATCACTGGTGAAATTGTTTTTGATCGCCAGAAGGTAAAGAAACTTACAAGAGGCAAGCGCCCAGAGCATTTCCGTAATCTGCAAATGGTCTTCCAAGATCCATATGGATCACTCAATCCAAGACGCAAAATCGGCGTGCAGATTGCAGATGGTCTAATTGTTGCTGGAATGTCAAAGAAATTAGCTTTGGTTAAGGCTGCAGATTTGCTTGAAAAAGTTGGTCTGCCTAGAAATGCAGTAGATAGATTTGCTCACCAATTCTCTGGTGGCCAACGTCAGCGCATCTCAATTGCGCGTGCACTTGCAGCATCACCAACTGCAATTATCGCCGACGAACCAATTTCAGCCTTAGATACCTCTTCACAAGCACAAGTAGCCAACTTATTGGTAAATCTTGTAGATGAGTTTGATATGGGAATGGTCTTTATCTCGCACGATTTATCAATTGTGCGTCGAATTTCAGACCGAGTAGCAGTTATGTATTTAGGAAAAATAGTTGAAGTCGGAACTGTTGATCAGATTTGGAACAATCCTTCACATCCTTATACCCGCGCGCTAATCTCTGCGATTCCACATGCGGATGGCACATCATTTATGCCAAAAGATCTGCCAGGCGATGTTCCTAATCCAATGAGTCCGCCAAGTGGCTGTCGATTCCATCCAAGATGCCCACTGGCAAAAGCTGAATGTGCAAGCAATGAACCAGAATTACGTAAATTAGCTGATGGCCGAGATGTCTCTTGTGTTCTTCAGACCGCCGGTAGCCAACCAGTCACAATCACCCTGAATTAGTGCAGCGGATAATAAATTGTTAATTACTAACGCCAAGATAGTTGATGTCTTAGCTGGCGAGATAAAGAGCGAAGATGCAGTTCGGATTTCTGCGAGCGGTGAAATAACTGAATTAGGAAAGTCAACTACTTTAAATCACAGTAGTGATGAAACCATCATCGATTTAGATGGCCGATATTTATTTCCAGGGTTGATTTCCTGCCACACTCATTTGTCAGTCGTATTTCCATTTTCACTAACGGATCCAAATGAAGATCCTGCAATAACGGCTTTTCGTGCCGCCGAGCGAGCTCACGATGCGCTTCATTCCGGAATCACAACGCTGCGCTCGGTTCATGAACAGAATCAAGTTGATTTGTATTTGCGTCGGGCTGCCAAGGCTGGATGGTTTCAGGGACCAAGAATTTTTGGAGCCGGTCGTGCGCTATCAACCCCAGATGGACACGGCGCGGGCTCGGCCTGCAGTTATGCAAAAGATTTTGATGGCTTTTATAAAGCAGCGATTAGTGAATTAGATGATGGCGCCGACCATTTAAAAATATTTATCACCGGTGGGCTGGCTCGAGCCGGGGAGCGACCAGAAGATCCAGAGATGACTGATGATGAGATTAGAGGCGTTGTAAAGGCCGCAGAAGAGCGCAATACCTATGTCGTTGCACATGCTGGTGAATCCGCTGCAATTCAACAAGCGCTTCGACTTGGTGTTCGCTCCTTTGAACATGGTTATGTAATGGATCAAGACACTGTAGATGCGATGGCGGCTAAAGATGTTTTCTATTCCCCAACTCTCTGTGTAACTAGATCTGAAAGTTGGATGCGTGAGAAGGGCTTCGAAGAAGCTTCAATTCAAAATTGTCTAGCAGTTGCCGACCGGCACTTAGCGAGCGTAAAGCTTGCAATAGGTGCGGGGATCAAGATGACAAACGGAACTGATTATCCGCCAGGAGATTTAGTTGATGGCGCTAGTGCAGCTCTGCACGAACTATTTTTGATGCATGGTGCTGGGCTAAGCACCCTAAAATCACTTCAGTCCATAACTTCTACGGCTGCAAGTTTGATTAAGCAAGAAGATAAATTGGGTCAAATCAACAAGGGCTTCTTTGGAGATTTAATTGCAATGCGCGGAAATCCACTTGATGATCCACAGAATTTGCGCGAGCTCGATTTGGTTGTGCAAGGCGGACGAGTGATAGCGGATAGGTTGTAGGAAAAATGGCAACGCAGAAAGTTGAAATGTGGTTTGACACGCTCTGTCCTTGGGCCTGGATGACATCGCGATGGTTGGTTGAAGTAGAGAAAGTTCGCGACATTTCAATTACCTGGAATCCGATGAGTCTTTATTATTTGAATAAAGGTCGCCCTTCAATAACCACTGAGTATTTAGATTATGCCAAGAAAGCACTTGGCCCACTTCGAGTAGTTGTGGCTGCAGAAGCGTTGTATGGCGAGAAGATTAAAGGGGATTTATACACAGCTTTTGGCAATGAGATTCATTTGAATAAAACCAAAATTTCAGATGAAATGACTGCGAAGGTTCTCTCCAACTTTTCTTTCTCAGAAGATCTTATGAAGTATGCTCAAGATGAATCACTTGATGCAAAGATAATCGAAAGCCATGATCGCGGTATCAGCAAAGTTGGCGAAGATGTGGGGACGCCAATTATTAGCGTCGGAGAAGTCGCATTCTTTGGCCCAGTAATTTCACCAGCACCTAAAGGCGAGGAAGCCGGAAAGTTATTTGATGGGGTAGTGGGGGTTGCAAGTTATCCTGGTTTCTTTGAGATAAAGAGAACCAGAAACGTTAAACCAATCTTCGATTAAGCCAACTAAGCCAACTAAGCTGACTAAGGTAAAAAAGATTACTTAGCTAGTTGAACCAAGAGCGCGTTTAGCTCATCCATCATCTTTGAAATCTTAGAAACGCGATCTTTTCCTTCTTGACCAAGTTCCGCGAAAGTTGTTATTGGCGGTCTGACATCGCCCACTGGATAACCCCGAACGGCTGCAAGTGCCTTTGAATAACACTGATGACCATAAAGTGGGTGGCCTTCAGCGATTACATGGTCAATCTTTGTTATGAATCGATCTATCTTCTTTGCATCTTCGATACGACCAGCTGCCAAGTATTCACAGATAACTGTTGAAGCTTCAGGGATGTAATTCGCGTAAGGATTCACATATCCGACAGCACCCAATTGATATGACTCGACCACACGCTCGCCAGCGAAGACATTGACCAGACCATCAGACTCTTCTATTACATCTCGAACTCGAGCGATATCTTGGCTCGCCTCTTTGATATATCTAACTTGCTCGAATGATCTTGCAATCTTTGCAACTAGAGCTGCAGGGATATCAACATTTGAAGTAAATGGATTGTTGTAAATCATGATCGGAATCGAAATCGCGGCGCAAATCGCCTTGTAATAGTTGTAAATCTCGTCATGTGTTGGCTTGTAATAGTAAGGCGGAAGAATCATTAAGCCATTTGCGCCTAGCTCTTCAGCTTCTTTGCTATATCTAACTGCATTTGGGGTGTATGCGTTAGTTGTGCCGACCAAAACATCGATTCGGCCATCAACGTGCTTCACAGTTGTTTCTACAATTGTGCGACGTTCGTCATCGCTGATTGTTAGGAATTCACCGGTTGTGCCCAGGACAATAACTCCTGGAGATTTAGATTTAATCTGCCAATCGAGAAGATTTTTTAGTGCGGCAGTATCTACTGATTTTCCACCCTCTGTAAATGGTGTAACTAAGACACCATAACTACCGCGGAACTCTTTAGACATTTCTCCCCATTCGACTACGTAAATATCACTCTGTAAGTTAGTATATTAATGTGTTTATGAATTCACATCAATCTCTCGAACAGAGAAATTTTGATGTAATCGTTATTGGTGGCGGAGCCGCGGGTTGTGCAACTACATACAACCTAGCAATCAAAGGTGCGAATGTCGCACTTTTAGAGAAATATGATTTGAATACCCAGGCTTCAGGTAGAAATGCTGGAAGCTTGCATGGACAAATTCAATTTGAACCTTTCCACGAACTTGGAATGAAATGGGCAAGAGATTTTCTGCCTGGATTATCTTTCTTAGCCTCTTCACTCGACCTCTGGAAGAATCTTTCTGCAAAGCTTGATACCGACCTAGAAGTTGGCGGTAAAGGCGGATTAATGGTTGCACAGTCGGCCTCAGACTTGGCTGCGCTAGAAGTAAAAGTTAAACTCGAAAATGAAATTGGCATAGCTTCTCGAATGGTTGATCAGAGAGAGTTACGGGAACTTGCTCCATATATTTCGCAGAAAATGTTAGGAGCGGCCTTCTGTCCAATAGAGGGAAAGGCAAACCCTTTAGTTACCGCACCAGCTTTTGCGGCTAGGGCACGAGAAGCTGGCGCTTCTATAGCTACCGGCGTTGAAGTTCTAGATATTTCTAAAGAGAATGGCAAATTTAAGTTACAGACAAATGTGGGCGACTTTCGCGCTGAAAAAGTAGTTTTAACTGCAAACGCCGGGCTGCCCAAGTTGGCAAAATCTTTAGGTTTGGATCTTCCAATTTCAGATGTTCCAGTTCAAGTTTCAGTCACTGAACAAGTTGAAAAATTCGTCAATCATCTAATTTACTTCACAACTGAAAAATTGACCTTCAAGCAAGCCAATTCCGGCTCGCTCCTGATCGGCGGCGGTTGGCCAGCGAGATACGATAATTCTGGCGAAGCCGTATTAAATCTTGACTCCTTGCAATCTAATCTGCGCGTTGCCCTAACGGTTTGTCCATCGATATCCAAAGTGAAAGTAATTCGTACTTGGATTGGAGTCGGAAACGGGACCCCAGATCACAATCCAATTATTGGTGAGTTGCCGGACGTGCCTGGTGCATATGTCGGAATGTATCCATACATGGGATTTACCGCTTCACCACTCTTAGGCGAAGTGCTCTCAGATTTGGTTCTTAATTCAACTCCAAAAATAGATTTGAAGCCATTCGCACTAACGCGTTTCTAGTCAGATTTACTGAGGTGACTTTCTTGCACCTAAGCGCCTAGATCTCTCTAGTTGTAGTGACCAAGGAATTTTCTCACCAAGTTCTTCAGCTGCGCTAATCGCCCAACGTGGGTTGCGTAGCATCTGCCTTCCGATCATTACGGCATCGCTGCTTTTACTGCTAATAATTTCTTCAGCTTGTGTTGCTTCAGTAATTATTCCAACAGCTGAAGTTAAAATATCTGCACCCGCCTTAACCTGGGCAGCGAGTGGGACCTGATATCCCGGACCAGTTGTAATTTTTGCATCGTGGACCAGCCCACCAGAAGATACATCGATTAAATCCACACCAACTTCTTTAAGGATTTTGGCAAGTGCGATTGACTCTTCAACATCCCAACCGCCTTCGACCCAATCGGTCGCCGAGATCCGAGTAAAGAGTGGCATTTCATTACCAATATGTTCTCTGATTGCTTTTGCGGTATCAACTAAAAATCTGATTCTATTTTCGAAACTTCCACCATATTGGTCAGTGCGCTTATTAGTTATTGGTGACATGAATTGATGGAATAAATAGCCATGTGCCGCGTGTATCTCAATAACATCAAAACCAGCTTCAACTGAACGAAGACTAGCGTCAACGAATTTTGTGGTTAGATCCGTTATTTCTGCGACAGATAGCTCTCTTGGAAGTGGAAAATCTCTAAAGCTTATTGGGCTGGCACTCACAGTCTCCCAGCCACCTTCATCCGCACTTGCAATCTCGTGATCATCCCAAGGAACCATCGTTGAGCCTTTACGACCGGCATGCGCTAACTGAATTCCGATTTTTACGCCTTGCGAATGCACAAAATCAATAATCGGTTTAAAAGCTTGGGCTTGTTTGTCATTCCACATTCCGGTGCAACCAAGAGAAATTCTGGCTTCAGGTTCTACACCGGTTGCTTCAACCATTATCAATCCAACACCACCGGTAGCAAATGATCCGAGGTGAACTCTGTGCCACTCACTGACGACTCCATCGTTAGCTGAATATTGGCACATTGGGCTCACCCAAACTCGGTTTCCGAATTCAACAGAACGAATTTTAATTGGCGTAAAAAGTGATGATGTCATATTGAAAATTCTATCTTAAGTTGGCAGACTAGCAGTGTGAATAAAAATACTTCAGGCCGGATTCCACTCGATGGAAATATCGAACGTGGTGCGGCTGTAACAATTGACATAAATGGCAAGCCTGTCACTGCATATCTCGGTGAAAGCGTCGCCACTGCTCTGCTCTCTGAAGAAATTGTCGCAATGCGAACAACCGTAGTGGGAGAGTCGAGAGGTGTTTTCTGTGGAATGGGAGTTTGTTTCGACTGTTTAGTTGTTGTCGATGGCAAGCCGAACACTAGGGCCTGCATGACTTGGGTAATAGAAGGTATGGATATCAGAACTCAAGATGGGTTGAAAGCAAGTAATTAATTAGTAATTACTTTCAACGAGCGATACATATTGATCATCTGGATCTTTGAAGTAAACATATTTGAATTCCGTATTTCCAACATCTAATACTTGAATATCGCTATGTGTTTCAATACCTAGTTCTTTAAGAGTGGCAACAGCCTTTTTTATATTCTGAACGCCGATACCGAAGTCCATCGGACCGACATGGCCCCATTCGCCACGGCAATCTTCCCAGAGCGGAGTAAGGCGAACTGGCTCGATTCCTGCACCTTCACCAGAGAGCCAGAGCGTCATGTGATGTCCTGGAAGTGGGCGTCCCACCTGATACCAAGGTGCCATCGGATCGAAAAATTCTTTTGATTCAAAGATTTGATCAATAAATCCAAGTTGCTTGTAGAAATCAGTTGTTACCTTCATATCATGAACACCAAATGCCACGTGGTTTACGCCTTCGATGCGGGGAGCGGCAGGACGGGAAGTCCAAAGCCCCTTCCAATCAATTAATTCAACCTTGCCCATCCAAGGGTCTGCAACATAAGCAATATCTAAATCAATTCCATGTTCGCCGACGCTTGCACTTAGTGGCTCCATTAAGGATTTGATACCCAAATCATCGACTAAGTGGCGGAAAATTTTCTCGGTATGCAGGGTGTGTAAGCAGACTTCAGCTAAACCAACTTCGCCATAACCAATTCCAGCTGGATATGCAGGTGCACCATTGCCATCTAAACGTTGAACCAATTTAACTTTTCCTGGTCCAAGTCGAGTTGAGTAACGGTTACCAAGCATGACAATGCGAGCCTTAACATCTTTCTTCTTGCAAATTTCTTCAAGGCCAGGAACTGGTCCGGTGTAATCAAAGTAAAGCTCGGTGAAACCTAACTTATCGCCCCAGAAAACCAGCGCCTCATCCATATTGGCAACACCAATACCTGCATGATCTACTCCGCGAAAATTTTGCACCGAACTATTCCTTTCCAACTGGGATATTGCATTCGACTAAAGCAGCTCTGATTTTTGCCAGACTAGCTGGGTCTGTAAGTGGCAGACGTGGCGCTCTGACACTTCCGCCAGGTAGATCCATAATCTTCATGATTGCTTTTAATTGACTCTGGTATGAGCCATAAATTCCACGCCAACCACCAGGTTGCCAAAGTTTTCCGAGAAGAATTTCATTTGCTGCTGCATGCTTATGCGCAGCCTCAATGTTTCCGCTCCAGTAATTTTCCCAGAACAGTGGATCAGCTTTTCCATAAATACTTCCGCCACCAATGGTTCCATCGCCACCATATTGCTGCATAAATTTTAAGTTTTCCGGAACCATAAAGTTTCCATAAATACGAACCCGGTCATTTGCGCGGCGAGCGGTATCTCTAAATTGATCACCATTTGCAGTGCTGTCTTTGATTGCGACAATGTTCTCAACATCAGCCAACCGCTCGGCTAAATCACCTTCAATTTCAATGTTGGTTCCGTGCGGCCAGTTGTAAATCATTATTGGACCTTGGATGCCAGATGAAAGCTGCGAGAAGTAAGCAACAGTCTCATCTGGAAGAGTCTTGGCATATGCCGGGGCAGATGAGCAAACACCAGCGGCGCCAGCAGCCATTGCATGCACGCCTAATGGAATCGAGTCCCGAGCCGTAAATGTTGTAATACCAACGACTACCGGAATCCGATTAGCTACTCGATCTAGAACGAATTCAATTAGCTCTTTTCGCTCATCAATTGTTTGCGAGAACCATTCACCAGTTGTTCCATTTATAAAAATTCCGTGCATTCCACAATCAAGATACCAATCAATTAGCTTCCCAAAAGTCTCTAGATCTAGATCGCCATTCTCTTTAAAGGGGGTTGGGCTTGCGGGCCAGTAACCCTTCCAATCGATGGAATTTCTATCCATTTTTTATTTGCTCCTATTTTTTCAGTTAGCGATCAACGTGGAATTCTTTTGGAAGCAGGTTCTGTGTTCCTGGTTGCGTCATATATTCAGCAAGCATTTTGGAGACCATGGGTCCAAGTGTAAAACCAGTTGGCACCATTGCAATATGGTAACCAGGAATCTTTTCAGATTCGCCAAGTATCGGTTTAAAGTCGTTGGTATATGCCCAGACTCCAGACCAGACTCGAACAAGTTGCACATCCTTCAACATTGGGAGAACTCGCACCGCAACAGCCGCATTACCTGCCGCACTTTCCCAAATGTTCGAATAGCGCAGCGGAAATTTCTCGGCACGAGAGGGCCAGCCACCACCAATAATAAAAGTATTGTTTGCAGTCTGTTTTAGGGTTAAGCGGCGCCCAATATGTTGGACCATTGAATGTAGGAAAAACTCGCGTGGTTCAGTGACATTTACATGCAGACCACTTAGCGCCATTGGCAAGTTGAGACCTAATTGCGAAGATAATTCAGCTGTCCAGGCGCCACTTGCATTAACAACACGATTACAAAGTATGGTTCCACGACTGGTGTGGATTTTAAATCGATAGCCAGAAATTCCAGTTATCTGTTCAATCTGAATAACTTCACAGTTGGTGCGAATTTTGGCACCGAGTTCGTGTGCTCGATATGCATAAGTTGGTCCAACCAGAAGTGGATTGGCATGCCCCTCTCTTGGACAGAATGCGATTCCAGATAAGTCTGGGGCCAGATATGGTGCGAACTCTCGCATTTCATTTCCAGTTAAAACATGGGTCTCAAGGCCGGCAACGTTCTCGATTCGCTGTTTATCACGCAGCACTTGAAATTCTTCCTGAGTTTCAGCGACCATAAATCCGCCAGTGAAATGAACGCCAAGATCAGCATCTAGTTCTTTCTCAATCTCATCCCACAATTTTGCGGCATCTAACATCAACTTAGTTTCATCAGCTAAACGCTTGTCGTCAGCCGCAGTCATATTCTCGGTTAGCTGATGAAGCGCAATTTGAAAGTGGAAACTTCCGGCATTAGTTCCGGATGCCTCGCGATTTAAATCATTTCGCTCAAGTAGTGTCACTTCGACACCAGCAGTTGCCAAGTAATAGGAGAGTGCAGTGCCCAAGAGTCCGCCACCAATAATGACTACATCACTCTGTTTTGGCAGCTCTTCAAAATTCTCACTCTGACTGAGGTACCCAGCTAGGAAATCACTATTCAGCATCTACAAAGTATTTCTCATCACGAATTGATGCATCAGCAATCTGCCCGAGCTTGATTGGTTTTGTTGGGAATCTCGGCGTAGCTTGTGTGATTTCAGATATCGGGATGTTCTGCTTCTTGGCAATCAGAGCAGAAATTTGGCGTTGACAGTTACGACCCTGGCAGAGCCCCATTCCGCATCTTGTGTAAGCCTTAACCACCGAGGGATCAATTGTGGATTCTAGAGATGGAAGAATGCTCTCTAACTTCACTGATTCACATCTACAAATTATGGTCTCATCATCTGCAAGATCATAAATACCACTCTTGATTTCATAGGCGCGGTTAATTGCGCTCTGAAACTTGACTCTGCGATTGAGTGTTTTTCTAAAGCCTGCTGCTAACTTGGATAGTGAGCTTTCAGAAATTTTCCCAAGTTCTGCCGCGATCTTTAGTGCAGCCAGACGGCCTCGAGCAATCGCCACATATGAACCTGATATTCCAGTTCCATCGCCTGCTCCAAATACATTGGCTACGGAGGTCGCGCCCCACTCATTTAATTTAACTACAGTGCCACCACGGCTCTCTTCATATCCTAATTCGCATCCAAGCAAGCGGAAAAGTTCAACAGATGGAAAGAAGCCATAACCAATGCAGAGCGCATCTACTTCAACAGTCTTTTCGGTGCCTGGGATCACTTGCCAATTCTTATCAACCCGGGCATGAGTAACTGACTCAACTCTATTCTTACCATTCGCACGGACAATAATTCTTCGGTAATGCATCGGAATCCGATTAGAAATTAAGTGAAGTTGATACTTTGCAGCATCACGCAGAAGATCAAAATTACCAAGAACCGAGAGCGCAATTTGGATTGATTTTAGAATTCCAGGGCGAGGCGCGGCCTCGATTATTCCCACAATGTTTGCGCCATAACCGCTCAATTGCGCTGGAAAGGCAAGAGCCAACGGTCCGCTTCCTGCAAAAAATATTCGAGAGCCAGGTGCAACTCGTTGGGTTTTGACTAGCGATTGCGCGGCGCCTGCAGTTATGACACCTGGAAGTGTCCATCCGGGAAAGACAACCGGACGATCATAAGCACCTGGCGAAATCAATAATTTTCTAAAGGACAAGCGCTCTGCGCTTTTGCCGTTCTGTATAACGACTACTTCAGATTGTTCAATTGTGGCTACCAAGGTCTCAAAATAAATATCAACTTTTAAATTATCTAGTTCTGCAATTAACTTCTCACCGAGATAATAATCTTTTCCGACTTCGCTGGCCTTCTTTACCGTAAAGCCAGGCCCTACTCGCTTATAAATCTGGCCACCAAGTGTTGGACGCTCATCAATAAGCGCAACTTTGAGTCCATGGCTGGCAGCAGTGGCTGCGGCCGCGATTCCGGCGGGACCACCGCCAATAATTACCAAGTCGAAGGCTTTCATCAGTTGCAATCCTTCCACTTATTTCACAATTTTTCGTGCCCTAATTAAGAGAACTGGCAACCTTATTCAGGTTGCCAGTTCGAGTTCCTTGCAAATCTCGAAGTCATCTGACTTCGAGATCTCCTAGCTATTTAGATTATTCGCACTCAGGAAGAGCTGGCTGGGTGTAACCCATTGTCTTCTTAAAGACTTTTGCCAAATATCCACCCTCTTGGTTTGAACATAGCCAACGAGTCAACTTCGCATCTAGTGCATTGTTGCCAAGTTGGACTGTCCATTGACCGAAAGCTTGGCTAAGTGATGCAGGAAGTGCAACCTTCTTTAGTTGACCAGGGTTGGTCTTATTGAATTGGTTTAGAAGATTCTCTTCAACCACAATTGCATCAGCACGCTTAGAAACTACTTCTAGGAATGCATCATTTTGTTGTGGGAACTCAACAAGAGTTGTGTTAGGGAAATCTGCTTTTACAATGCGAGAAGCAGCAGCACCTTGCAGCGCAGTTACCTTTTTGCCAGCAACGTTCCAAACGGCTTTGGTGTTGCCGGTTGAATCACCTGTGCGTGCAGCCAATACTGTTGTGTAAGGCATGTATTCACGGACGAATTGAATTGACTTTTCGCGATCTGGATTCTTTGTTAATCCAACTGATACCAAGTCAAATTGCTTTGAAACTAGGCCAGGAATTAGGCCAGCAAAGTCCATGTTCTTGATTTCAAGCTTTAGACGAAGAGCCTTAGCTAGGCGCTTTACCAATTCAACATCGTATCCAGCTGGCTTTCCAGCCTCATCTAGATACATCTGTGGTTTGAATTGCAGAGTCATTCCAACTACTAATGAGCCTGGCTTTACCAGATTCAGTCGGTTCTTCGTATCGGCATTTGCTGAAGTATTCGCTCCAGCAAAAATTACTGTGGATGCAACAAGTGCAGCTATTGCAGCCAAGCTAATCTTTTTGCGCATTTGATTACCTTTCATTTGTTTGGGACGTCCCGGGCTTTCTCCTCCGGAAATTGAAGATCATCAGGTTGATTTCATCAACCCTTCGACCCTCTTCTTCTTTTTCCGGCTGAGAAATTTAGCGATTCGGCCTTGCGGCGGATATGAGAAATTGAGCTCTACATTTCTGAAAATAAAGTCAACTAAGAAAGCGATGACTACATAAAGTCCGGCTGCTGCGGTGTAAAGAACGAAAGGCTGGAAGTATGTTGAGTTCAAATTTTGAGTAACCCGAACTACCTCAACCATGCCTATTATTGCGAAGGTAGAGGTGTCTTTTATCATTCCGATATACATGCTGCCAATATTTGGAATCGCAATCTTTGTTGCTTGTGGCAACATGATTGATCTAAAGATTCTTCCTCGGGTAAGCCCGAGCGCCATTCCGGCTTCGCGCTGTCCCTTATGGATTGCTTGAAGTGCAGAACGGAAAATTTCACAGAAGAAAGAGGAGTAAAGAAGCGTTAAAGCAATCACGCCGGCTTGATAGACGGTGAAGTTATGACCAAATAGCAGTGACCAA
The DNA here is from genome assembly GCA_002340925.1 of Actinobacteria bacterium UBA2541. GTDB lineage: Bacteria > Actinomycetota > Actinomycetes > Nanopelagicales > Nanopelagicaceae > AAA044-D11. The sequence continues at coordinate 508 of DDMR01000038.1, read as the reverse complement.
CCAAAGTAAACCCAGATCACACTTACAAGAGCTGGAATACCACGAAAGATATTTACATAAACAGTTGCGAATATTGAGAAGACTTTAAATCGGCTCATTCGCGCCAAGGCGAAGATCATTCCAATTACCATGGAAAGAATTAGTGCAGCAATCGAAACGTTGACCGCTGTTAGAAGGCCCTTAAAGAGATCCCATTTGAAATCCCAGACCAGGTGCCACATAAAGTTAATTGGCGCAACGCCCTCTTCTTCTCTGAACATCATAGAACTGATCCAATAAACTCCTGAGCACGTTGGTTTGTGCAATTCTCAAAGAAGTCTGACCCACCAGTGGCGACTATATTTCCCGCTTCCATAAAGACGTTTAGATCTCCTATTTCCCGCGCAAAGTTCATTTCGTGTGTAACAACAACCATCGTCATTCCTGATTCAGCTAGTTCGCGCATTACCGCCAGAACTTCACCTACCAGTTCTGGATCCAGAGCAGAGGTTGGTTCATCAAATAACAT
>DDMR01000030.1 GCA_002340925.1 Actinobacteria bacterium UBA2541 | reverse complement strand
CTCCCATTTCTGGGAGGGTCTTCCTCCTTATAGGTCTACCTTAGGGGTTGTCAGGGACTAGTTCCCCCAGAAACCCAAAACGTTTCCTAAATTACCGATAGCAAAAAGTAGAACTATGAAACCAATAAACTTCACGACTCCTTTATTCTCGGCGCTTAGATCGGAGTAAGCCCCGAAAAAGAACATGATCATAGAAGCCATGCCTACAAAGAAAATTGCTCCCATGTGGCGACAATTCGAGTTGCGTATCCTTCAAATATCGGTTTAAATATCGCCACGATATATCTTTTAGATATATTAAAAGATATAACCCAAGGCGATCTAAGGAAGGGATGAAATTATGCGCTCACGTGTTGAAGCTCTTGAATTCGCTCTACTTGGCTTGCTGAGTCAGGGGAGTTTGCATGGATATGAACTTCGCAAACGTCTCATCACCACATATGGCCCATTTCGGGCGCTCTCATTCTCAGTCCTCTACCCCCAGCTTCGTCGGATGTTGGAAGCTGGACTAATCGAGGAGTCAAAGGCGCCTGTTCCCCCGAGATCTCGGCGCTCGCGAATCGTTTATGCCGTTACTAAGAGCGGCAAGAAGCGATTTAGCGAGTTAGCAGGAGGAGCTGGGCCTGATGATTGGGATGATGAGAATTTCGAAGTTCGCTTTGCTTTTTTTAGTCCAACGCCACCAACGAATCGGGTTCAGATTCTTGAAGGAAGACATCGACGCCTTTTAGATAAAGCAGCTGCGCTCAGAAATGAAATCACAAAAACTACCGCTTTTGCAGAAAGAACTGATAAGTATTTAACCGAATGGCGAAGGCACTCATTGGAATCTATTGAAAGAGAAATTTCTTGGTTGGAAGAGATGACTCGTAACGAAAAGGATGCTTAATTGAATAGCTCAACAAATAAGGAAATTCGTGTTGCAATTGTTGGTGTTGGAAACTGTGCAAACTCATTAATTCAAGGAGTTACTTACTACAAAGATGCGGCTGATGATGTAGAAATTCCCGGTTTAATGCATGCTGTTTTAGGTGGATATCACATTAATAGCGTGAAATTTGTAGCTGCCTACGATGTAGATGCCAAGAAGGTTGGCCTTGATTTGGCTGATGCGATCTGGGCGAGCGAGAATAACACGATCAAATTCGCTGAAGTTGCGCCGACTGGCATAAAAGTTCAACGTGGGCACACCCTTGATGGACTCGGCCGATATTACAAAGAGACAATTTCCGAAGCGAGCGTAGCCCCAGTAGATATTGTTGCAAATTTAAAGAGCGAGAAGGTTGATGTTCTGATTTGCTATCTTCCCGTTGGTTCGGAAGAAGCAGCAAAGTTCTATGCTCAGTGTGCAATTGATGCGGGCGTAGCTTTCGTTAATGCCCTTCCGGTATTTATTGCATCAGATCCTATCTGGGCCGATAAGTTCACCAAAGCTGGAATTCCAATCGTTGGGGATGACATTAAGTCGCAAGTTGGCGCAACAATTACTCATCGAATCATGGCCAGATTATTCCAAGACCGCGGCGTTCACTTAGACCGTACTTATCAATTGAATGTTGGTGGAAATATGGACTTCAAGAACATGCTGGAGCGCGATCGTCTTGAGTCTAAAAAGATTTCGAAAACTCAATCCGTCACATCACAGCTCGATCATGACTTAGGTGCGAAGAATGTTCACATTGGACCTTCGGATTACATCCCGTGGCTTGATGATCGTAAGTGGGCATATGTCCGGCTTGAGGGACGTGCTTTTGGTGATGTTCCGCTGAATCTGGAGTACAAACTCGAAGTCTGGGATTCACCAAACTCAGCTGGTGTAATCATCGATGCACTTCGCTGCGCCAAGATTGCACTGGATCGCGGAATCGGCGGTCCCCTTCTTTCGCCTTCGAGCTATTTTATGAAGTCTCCTCCAGTTCAATATACCGATGAGCAGGCTCACAATCGAACCGCAGAATTCATTGGTGGTTCCATCGAACGTTAATTTTCTTCTTTAGATAGAAGAAATTCAAAAGGCCCCGTTCTCTTTCGAGTTCGGGGCCTTTCCTCACGGAGAGATGAGGTCTGGTTTTACTTATTTAGCAAGGATTAGATAATTGAATCGGTATCTGCACGACGTAAGTGTGCGAAACCAAGGAGTGCAAGTATCAAGAAGATTAGACCACCAGCAAATGAGACATAACTGGCAACAATTGCGATCTGGCCAAGGGTTCCGAATGCATAAGCGTTAAGCAACATACCTCGGAGAGTTTCACCTTTGAAAACAGTTTCCACCATTCCTGAAGCTTGTCTTGCAGCAGCTTGTAGTTCTACATTTGTCGGATCAGCGGCAAGTGCACCAGCAGCAGCTCGGTTTGCTCCGGATGCTGCAGCATATGTTGGCATCTCAGCCATATGAAAACCAATGTAATGATCGGCATACATCTGTGCTTGCTTTCCTGTAGTCATTACTTTGCCGCCATTGTCAGCAAAAAATTTCTTAACATCGGCGGTAACTTTGGGATCGCCATTCTCGTCCGGAATTGTTATCGCCTGAGGTTCTAATTGAACTGCAACTTGATCTGTTGCAAAGTTGCCGCCGAATTGCAAGATGCCACCGATGACGATTAGGAAGCCTGCTAGCAAAAGGCCGATGACGCTTGCGATTTTGTCGAATGATTTTCTATTCATTTTCAACTCTTTCTACTCTCCAGAAAAGTTAGATACGAAATTTGGAGAGATTTCGCATCAGTGCAATCTTCGAGCATGCTTGAGTTATGTATCTACAAAATAGCGAGGGCTAGCACTTGGAGAATCAGTACGAGTGCTAGCCCTTTAAGAAATTCTTAACTGAACTTAGTCGAGATGCTTGTCACAATATCTCTGGCCATCTTCGCCAATTTTGCTATGTGAACA
>DDMR01000065.1:27436-28522 GCA_002340925.1 Actinobacteria bacterium UBA2541 | reverse complement strand
ATCAAATCACTAATTATCGGAATACTTTTAACGCTCTTTGTTTCTAGATTGAGATCCGCGGCATCCATTTTGGAGAGTAAATCTTTAAAATTCTTAAAGCCCGCAGCTAGCAGGATATGTTCATGGCTTACAAGAAACAACTCCCCGACCGGAGTCTTCTGAGTTGCTTGAAATAGCATCCCACAAGGCTAATACGAATCTAAATAAAAACTAGTGGTCGCGCAACATTTCTGCCACAAGGAAGGCAAGCTCGAGAGACTGCGTATGGTTCAAACGTGGGTCACAAGCACTTTCATATCGCGTCGCTAAATCAGATTCCAAAATTTGTTCACCGCCGCCGACGCATTCAGTGACGTCATCTCCAGTCAATTCAATGTGAATGCCACCAGGATGGGTGCCAAGGGCTTTGTGGACCTCGAAGAAACCACGAACTTCATCCATAACATCATCAAATTTACGAGTCTTGTAGCCACTTGGGGCCTCATAAGTATTTCCGTGCATTGGATCGCAGACCCAGAGAACTTTTGCCCCAGAATCAGTTACGGCCTTAACGAGAGCTGGTAATTTTTCGCGAATTAGAGAAGCACCCATCCGAGTAATAAAGGTGAGGCGACCAGGTTCATTGTTTGGATTCAATTTTTGAATCATGGCAAGAGCATCTTCAACTGTGCTCTTTGGGCCAAGCTTGATTCCGATTGGATTCTGAATTTTGGAGGCGAAATCCATATGTGCGCCATCTAATTGTCTGGTGCGTTCGCCAATCCAAACGAAGTGCGCAGAAACATCATAAGGAAGATCGGTTCGGGAATCGATTCTGGTTAGTGCTTTTTCGTATTCCAAAATTAGCGCTTCGTGTGATGAATAGAAATCAACGGTCTTGAATGCATCTGGATCGACACCTGCAGAAGCCATGAAATCTAATGAACGTCCAATCTCTCCCGCCATCTGCTCGTAACGCGCACCAAAACGTGGATCCTTTGCAAACCCTTTGTTCCATTCATGAACTCGGCGGATGTCAGCGAAACCACCTTGAGTAAATGCGCGCACTAAATTGAGCGTTGATGAAGATGTGTTGTAAACCTGCAC
>DDMR01000065.1:26627-27215 GCA_002340925.1 Actinobacteria bacterium UBA2541 | reverse complement strand
TCTCCGCCTTGCAACCAAAAAGCTTTACCTTCTTGCGCAATTGCGATACGAGATTTAAGACTGTCGCATTCACCAGCAAAAACTAGCGGTGGCAACTTACGAAGAGTTTCAACGGCCGCACTAACTTCTGGACCATTAACTCCGCCAGGCCACTGTGGTTGTTGGGCAGCCACAAGACCTGGGGTAAATAGTGAATCGATATTCATCATGTCCTTAAGTTTAGGGAAGAAGGGATGCTCGGCGCTCGTTATTTATTCTGGATTAACCGAAGAAGACTTCTGCTTCAGCGTATAAATCAGGAGTAACTAACTTAAGTTGAGTGGTTGCCGAAGCCAGCGGAACTCGCTCAATCTTGGTTCCGTGTAGTGCGACCATCTTGCCAAAATCCCCCTCGTGGATTGCAGTGATTGCATGTAAACCAAATCTAGTTGCTAACACACGGTCGAAGGCAGTTGGCGAACCACCGCGTTGAATATGTCCGAGAACAGATGTGCGAGCTTCTTTGCCAGTCTTCTCTTCAATCTGCGCGGCAAGCCACTCACCGATTCCGGATAATTTAACGTGGCCAAATGAATCAAGTGTCTGATC
>DDMR01000065.1:15705-26443 GCA_002340925.1 Actinobacteria bacterium UBA2541 | reverse complement strand
GCATAAGAAGATTCGAAACGAGAATTTACCCACTCGCAGACCTTGTCTACTGAGAATTTAACTTCTGGAATCAAGATGCAAGATGCCCCACCGGCAATTCCGGCGTGAAGTGCAATCCAGCCAGCATGGCGTCCCATTACCTCGACGATGAGTGCACGGTGATGTGATTCTGCTGTTGTATGAAGTCGGTCAATCGCTTCAACTGCGATATTTACTGAAGTATCAAAACCAAATGTGTAATCGGTATTATTCAAATCGTTATCAATTGTCTTAGGAACGCCAACAACCTTTACACCCAATGAATCTAGTTTTGTTGCAACACCAAGTGTGTCTTCGCCACCAATTGCCACAAGTGCATCGATATTCATCTTCGCGAGGTTCTCTTTGATGCGCTCTACACCGTTCTCAATTTTAAAAGGATTTGTTCTAGATGAACCAAGAATCGTTCCACCCCTAGGCAAGATGCCACGTGTTGTTGCTAGATCCAAAGGCATTGTTAAACCTTCAAGTGGACCCTTCCAACCATCGCGGAACCCAACAAACTCGTAGCCATACTCTTTAACACCCTTGCGAACCACCGCTCGAATAACAGCATTTAATCCTGGACAATCTCCGCCACCTGTTAGGACACCAATACGCATCTTTACTCCTGATTTTTAGTTTAATTCGCTTGAAAAATATTTAGGGTGGTCAACTTTGACTAGGTAAGTCTACCCTCCGCAAAGTGATGGTTAAATCATCCCCTAGAGTCTTGAGCGAAAGGTCCGGAGCGAAAATGCAATTAGTGGCTGGTATCGATACCTCAACACAGTCGGTCAAAGTTGTTATTCGTGAGGCTCAGAGTGGCCAAATTATCCGCGAAGGCCGAGCTGCGCACCCTGATGGCAGTGAGGTTGATCCGGCTCATTGGTGGAGCGCAACCCAAGATGCAATAAAGATTGCTGGTGGTTTAGATGATGTCGCAGCAATTGCGGTTGCTGGACAACAGCACGGGATGGTTGCACTAGATAAATCTGGAAATGTAATTAGAGCAGCACTTTTATGGAATGACACAAGATCGGCGAAAGAAGCTGCCGATTTAAATACTGAAATGGGTGGCGGCTCCGAAATTGCTAAAGCAGTTGGATCTTCATTAGTTGCGGCCTTTACTGCAAGCAAAGTGCGTTGGCTTGCAAAACATGAACCAGCTAATGCGGCAAAAGTGGCTGCAATTGCCCTTCCCCACGATTGGATCTCTTGGAAGATTTCGGGAAGTGAATCAATCGCAGACCTGTTTACTGATCGCGGTGATGCAAGTGGGACTGGATATTTTGACTGCGTTAGCAACAAATATCGAGAAGATGTTTTTCAGTTAGCACTTGGAAGCAAGCAAGAAATATTGTTTCCAAGAATTGTTGAACCTAAATCTTTTGCCACGAAAACAAAGAGCGGAATTCCAATCGCGGCCGGAACTGGCGACAATGCTGCGGCTGCAATTGGAGTTGATGCTCAGCCTGGAGATGTAGTTGTTTCACTTGGCACAAGCGGAACCGCATTTGCAGTTTCAAAAACTCCAACGCATGATGCAAGTGGTGAGGTTGCAGGTTTTGCAGATGGAACCGGTTATTTTCTCCCGTTAGTCTGCACTTTAAATGCAGCTCGAATTCTGGATGCAGCAACTCGAATTCTTGGAGTAAACCATGATGAACTTGGTGAACTTGCACTTAAAGCAGAACCTGGCGCAGGTGGCCTAACACTTCTTCCATATTTTGAAGGTGAGCGCACTCCAAACCGGCCAGATGCAACCGGAGTTTTCTCTGGAATGAATTTAAATAATTCAAATCCCGAAAATCTAGCCCGTGCGATGATCGAAGGAATGCTCTGCGGAATGGCTGATGCCGTCAATTCACTCGAGAAGTTGGGTGTTGAAGTTAAACGAATCTTATTAGTGGGTGGCGCTGTAAAAAATCCTGCAGTTGGAAAAATAGCCTCGGCAATTTTCGGTCGCGAAGTTTTGCTTCCACCGCCTGGCGAATATGTTGCAATCGGTGCAGCCAAGCTTGCCGCCTGGGCTCTTCTTGGAAGTGAACGACCACCACAATGGGATTTAGGAAAAGTTGAAAGTATTAAAGAGAGAGCAACTCCGGAAGTCCTAGTGAAGTATCGCAAGCTACGAGATCAAACTGCGGGTTGGTAGAAGTGGGACTTAAGCCAGAACTTGTTGCCTTTTTACAAGCACGTAGTGAAAGTGGTTTACCAGAAGTTTGGCAGGCACCAGTTTCAACTATTCGAAAGAACTTAGAGAACCGCGCAGTTCAATCTGGCGAGCCCGAGAAAATTTATGAAGTAATTCATCGTTATATTCCTGGGCCAACAGCCGATCTTCCAGTCCGGATCTATCGCCCAGTTAGAGGCGCAGTTCTGCCGGCATTGGTCTTCTTTCATGGTGGCGGCTGGGTTTTAAATAACTTAGATAGCTACGAACAAGCTATGCGTTCATTAGCCAATAAAGGCCAGTTTGTAGTTGTTGCAGTCAACTACCAAAAAGCACCAGAGTTGCCCTTCCCAATCCCCTTCGATGATTGCTACGCAACACTTCTGTGGGTTGCTGCAAATTCGCAATCCCTAGGAATTGAACCAACTCAGATTGGCGTTGGCGGAGATAGCGCTGGTGGAAATCTTGCAGCTGCTGTTGCGCTGAAGGCTAGAGATACTGCAGATGTGAGCCTTGCCTTTCAGTTACTTATCTATCCTTGTAATGACAACGAAATGAATTACGACTCGGCATATAACAACGCAACTGGATATGGGCTAAGCACGCAGGCAATGAAATGGTTCTGGCAGCAATACCTTTCAAAAAAGTCTGATGTCAAGAATCCATATGCGGTGCCAGTCGCTGCAAAAGATTTTTCAAACCTTGCTCCCGCGATTATCACAACGGCTGAATTTGATCCCCTATTGGATGATGGATATATCTATGCCGAACTCTTGCGAAAATCAGGAGTTCAAACCGCATATCGTGAATATGACGGAATGATTCATGGTTATTTCTCGCTTGCCGGGATAACGCCTGAGGCAAATGTTTTACACCAGCATGTAGCAGATGAAATCAACGCGCTACTTGCCCGCTAATTTTGAATTGAGTGCGCTTTAGTAGAAACTAAGCCAATGTCCAGACGAAATTGGTTTCTCTTTATTTTGATCGGATTTCTCTGGGGTATCCCATATTTACTTATTAAAGTTGCAGTTGATGAACTTTCACCAACCATAATTGTTCTTTCTAGAGTCGTTATTGGAAGTCTGATTTTAATTCCGATGGCAATGCGCCTTGGATCCCTGATGCCGGCGATAAAAGCTTGGCGTTATGTAATCCCATATGCAATCGGCGAAATGATTGCACCTTGGTTCTTAATCACAGCCGCAGAAGAGAATATGAGTTCTGGCCTCGCCGGATTATTGGTTGCAACAGTTCCAATCTGGGCAACGCTTATTGCTTCTATGCATGGCGATAAAACTGTTTGGCAGCGTAAGCGACTCTTCGGAATCTTGATCGGGTTTATTGGCATAGTTCTGGTGGTCGGAATTGAAAGTTTCTCTGGCCGCCAATCTCTCGTCGCGATTTTCATGATTCTAATTGCGGCAATTGGCTATGCCTGGGCTGTCACAATGGTTACGACAAAAATTCCACATATCGAACCCATTTCAATGAATGCGGTCGCCATGGTCTATACGATGCTTGCGTATCTTCCATTTTTATTCATATATGCACCAGAGAAGACACCTTCGATTGAGGCAATGGGATCCGTGGTTATTCTTGGAATTTTCCCAACTGCCCTGGCTTTCATTCTTTTCTTCCAACTTATCAAGGACATTGGAACTGCGAGAGGCTCTCTTGTTACTTATCTGAATACTGCATTTGCTGTAATGCTTGGTGTGATAATTCTTAATGAGCCATTTACTGTCGGTATGGCAGTTGGTCTGCCACTAGTCTTAATCGGCAGCTATTTTGCCAGCCGCAAAGTAACTACTTCCGTTCAATAAAACCAAGCTTTGTAAGTGCCTTGGCATCTCGTTGCCATTCTTTACTTACCTTTACATGCAGCCCTAAGAAGATTTTTGCACCTAAAAATGTTTCGACTGAACCTCGGGCTCTAACTCCAATATCTTTCAATCTGGAACCTTGTGGTCCGATCACAATCGACTTCTGGCTATCGCGTTCGACATGAAGAGTTGCATGGATATCAAAGAAATCTTTACCGTCGCGCTTTGCCATCTCATCTATTGTTACAACGATTGAATGTGGCACTTCTTCATATAAATTCTCGATTGCAGCTTCCCGAATCAATTCAGTAATTGTCATCTCTGCTGCCTGATCGGTAGTTATGTCCTCTGGATATAAGGATGGCGACACCGGTAATTTTTCAGCCAGCAAGTTAAGCAGAAGTTCAGTCTGATCTAAATTCTTGGCCGAGATTGGAACTATTTCGGCAACGCTCAATCCGACTCGCTTTGCGAATTCGCCAACTTCAATCAACTTAGCTAGCAGCGCTTCTTGTTTGACGCTGTCGGTCTTTGTAACTGCAATAAAGACACGGCGTTGATTTAATACTTGCTTTGCAATGTATTCATCTCCGAAGCCAATTTCTTCATCTGCTGGAAGACAGATAAGAACGGCATCTACTGACTCTAAATTCTCGGAGACCATTGAATTAAGACGTGACCCAAGTAGCGTCTTTGGCTTGTGTATCCCTGGGGTATCAACAACAATCATTTGATAATCCGGTTTTGAAATGATTCCGCGGATTGGATTTCGAGTGGTGTTTGGATGCTTAGATGTAATAACTATTTTTCGACCAACTAAAGCATTTACCAGAGTGGACTTACCAACATTTGGGCGCCCAATAATTGCTACGAAGCCCGCTTTGTGTTCCACACTCATGCCATAATTCTCTCACTTAATGTTTATAGGCTTCACCAATTCCATAATTTCAGATACTGAAGTAACTAACTCCGCAACGCGTTCGACAATAAGTCGATGGCAGCCCTCGCTTGTTGGCGCAGTTATCGGTCCAGGCACTGCCATAACTGGTCTAAATATTTCTGCGGCATCGCGTGCGGTCCGAAGTGAACCGCTTCGAAATGCGGCTTCAACTACTACGGTTGCCTTCGATAATCCAGCTATCAATCTATTGCGCGTTAAAAAGCGATGCGGGATTGCAGGCACATCAGGCATAACTTCAGAAATCAGAATTCCACTTTCGCAGATCTCGGCAAATAGCCTTTCGTGTGTTGCCGGATAATTCTTGTTAAATCCCCCACCAAGTATTGCAACCGTAATTCCTTCGCCGACCAGACAACCTTTATGTGCAGCTGCATCGATTCCGATTGCACCGCCACTTACAACAGCCCATTCATGATCTGCTACCCCTACTCCAAAATCACCAGCAATTCGTGCGCCATAAGAAGTTGGGTTTCTGGTTCCTACAATTGAGATTGAGTTCTCTAGGCGAGTTAAATTTTCGCGCTGCCCCTTGATAAGTAGAGCAATTGGCGGAGCCGCTAAATCATTTAAAGATTGCGGCCAATCCACATCTTCGGGAGTAAGAATGAATGCTCCTGCATTTGTTATCTGAGCTAAGACTTCTTCACCGGTGGTCTGATTAATTCGTTCGGTCGCTTTGCTTGCAGTTTTATAACCTCCTGCGCAGAGTCGATCTCGAACTTCAATTGGACCTAACTTTAAAATCTCCTCATTCCATGGGACCGATCCACCTTCGATTGCCACAAATAATTGCGCTCGTGCTAGTAATACGCTCAAGCCAATATCTCCATTCCTTCGCGCAATCGAAAAGCGGACTCGACATCATCACGACTAGGAATCGAATGACCATTTGCATCAGCGATGCTCCAAGCTATGCGAAGCACTTTATGAAAGCCACGTGCACTAAGCCGCTCATTATCAAGTTCGGTATGTAGAAAATTCATTCCTAGTTTTTCGGCCCGAAATCTCTTGCGCAATTCACTTGGCGGAATCTGAGAATTCAATTTCCATAAACAATCTGCGAATCGATCCTTCGAGATTGCGCGGGCTGCAATTACGCGTTGTCGGACAACCGCACTGGACTCCCCTAGTTCGTCACTGGCCATTTCAAGTCGACTTGGAGAATCAACAAAGACTCGAATATCAATACGATCAAGAAGCGGGCCCGACAAACGCTGTAGATACCTTCGAATTGCCACTTGAGTACAGGTGCAGCTTCGACCTCGACCGCTGAAGCGTCCACATGGGCAAGGATTTGCTGCAAGGACCAACATAAATCTTGCGGGATAAGTAACTGATCCAACAGCTCTAGAAATAGTTACATTTCCAGATTCGAGGGGCTGGCGAAGTGAATCCAATACGCCGCGCGCACATTCAGGTGCTTCGTCGATAAATAGAACACCTTGATGTGCAAGGGAAGTTGCGCCGGGGCGAATTGCATGTGCACCTCCACCAATCATTGCGGGCGCTGTAGTTGTGTGATGTGGTGCTACGAAAGGGGGAAGCTTAGAAAGTAATTCTCGATCCAAAAGTGTTCCTGCGATCGAATGTATTGCAGTGACTTCCAAAATTGAATCTTCAGTTAGTGGCGGCAGAATCGAAGGAATTCTTTCAGCAAGCATTGTCTTTCCGGTGCCAGGTGGTCCAATAAAAAGTAGATGATGTCCGCCAATCGCAGCAACTTCCAAGGCTCTTCGCGCACCTACTTGCCCAGCTACATCACATAGATCCAAATAGTTCTCATTCTCATTTGAGATGAATGGATCTGGTGAAACTGAAATTTCGCCAAGCCTTAAATATTTAAGCGCATCTACTAATGAATTTATGGCGATGATTTCGATTCCTGAAACACACTTTGCTTCGGCATAGTTATTAAATGGAACCAAGGCTTTAGTGAAACCAAACTTTTTCGCTGCTAAAACTGCTGGCAATACGCCCCTCACACTTCGGAGCTGACCATCCAGGGCAAGTTCGCCTAAGTAGATGCAAGTTCCTGGTTCGTCTTTAGGAACTAACCCTTGTGCCATGAGCAGAGTTAGGGCGATTGGGAGATCGAAGGCTGAGCCGCTCTTCGGTAACCAAGCTGGCGAAAGTGAGACCGTAACTTTCTTATTTGGCCAAGTCTCTCCACTGTTAACAAGGGCAGCTCGAACCCGATCTTTAGATTCGTTTAGAGCTGCATCAGGTAGACCCAAAAGTATGTAACCTGGAAGCCCATCTGAGATATCTACTTCGACATCAATTAGATTGCCGATTAGACCTGTCAACGAAACAGTAGATGTGAGTGCAAGTGACATCAGAGAACAGCAATTCGATAATCAATTTCAAATTTTTCACCTTTGGAAATCAATACTCCAGCAGCATCGATTCGATATTCAAATCCCCACCTGTGATGAACTGTTAACCAGGCCAAGGCCAGTCGCTGTAACCGATAAGCCTTATCACGAGTAATTGCTTCTAAGGGATGTCCAAATGCAGAATTAGTTCTGGTCTTTACTTCTACAAATACGACCACCCCGTGCTCTGAAATGGCAACTAGATCTATTTCGCCTTCACGAATCCGCCAATTTCTATCCAGGATTTCGTAGTTCCTTGAAAGCAAATACTTTGCAACAAAATCTTCACCGAGTTCACCTATTAATTGTTTAGTCCCCATAGGAAGCAGAGATTAAGCGAGTTGCCCGCTTCCAAACTTTCCTATTTGTTAACTTGTGGGACTTTGCTAACTGTTAATAAGCGCAGCTATATTGGCAAAAGACTTGCGGTGAATATCTGTAACGCCAAGTTCCCCTAAAGCCTTTGTATGTGCCGCTGTTATATAACCCTTATGTTTTGCCAGGCCATATCCCGGATATCTTGAATCTAGCTTTACCATTTCGCGATCACGATAGACCTTAGCCAGAATCGATGCCGCGCTAATTGAAACTGCGACTTGATCACCCTTCCAAACAGCTAAGTTTGGAATTGCCAGGCCTTCAATCGCATAACCGTCGGTTAAGACATATTCCGGAACTGCATCAAGTGAATTGATTGCTCGGCGCATGCCCTCAAGATTCGATTTATGAAGTCCGAATCTATCAATCTCTTCGACCGAGATTTCGATTATCGAATAGCTCAGCGCTTGTTCTATGACTACATCAAAAAGCTTTTCGCGAGGCGCTTCAGATAATTCCTTCGAATCTCGGACTTCGGAAAGTTCTGCTGCAAATGGATCTTTCAGAATTACGGCAGCTACTACAAGAGGTCCGGCACATGGTCCACGCCCCGCTTCATCAACACCAGCAATCCGCTTAATTCCAGATGCGATTAGCGTTGATTCAATATGTCTCATTACTTCGAATTATTAATAGCAACCTTAGATAATTCGCTGCCAGTGCTTAAGAATTTTAGATGATTAAATGGCCAGACAACAACGGTTGCGCGGCCCACAATTGAAGATAATGGAACCATTCCTTTGTGAATGTCATCAGTATGGAATCTTGAATCAGCACTTGCTCCGCGGTGATCTCCCATAACCCAGACAAAACCCTTTGGAACAGTCACACTAAATTCAGAATCACTGGGTTTATCGCCAGTATAAATATATGGCTCTGAAACTGAAACGCCATTTACCGTTAGATAACCTTTTTTGTCGCAACATGTAACAGTATCTCCGCCGACACCAATCACACGCTTTATCAAATATTGCTTTGCCGGATCTGGAAGGACTCCAACAGTTACCAGGCCGCTCTTTATAGTTTGAATAATTTTTGGATCACTGCTCGCTGCAGGTGTCCCGAGCCAACCAGCAGGATCGCGAAACACGACGACTTCCCCGCGCTTTGCATCGCCGAAATAACTTCCGAGTTTGTTGACTGCAATTCGATCCCCGACTTGAAGGGTGTTCTCCATTGAACCAGATGGAATAAAGAAGAAGTGAATGAAGAAGGTTTTAACGATTATTGATACGACTAGCGCCGAAACGATGATTATTGGAAGTTCGCGAAGTAGCGAACCCTTCTTTGGTATGCGCATTTAGATTAAACGCACCTAAAAGTTATTTACGCTTCTGGAGTAGTTTCAACAACAGCTTCGGCAGTTTCGACTACTTCTGCGGCTGGTGTTTCAATTACTTCAACAGTTTCAACAACTGTTGTTTCAATAACTTCAACAGTCGCTACATCTGCTGCAGTTACTGCTGCGGCCGCAACTACGGCTGCTGCTGCCACGACTGGCGCTGCTGAAACAGTCTCTTCAACAATGAACTCGCCGCCGACGCCACGACGCTCTTTGATCTTTGAAGCCTTACCGCGAAGTTCGCGTAGGTAATAAAGCTTGGCGCGACGGACATCTCCGCGACGGACCATTTCATACTTTTCAATAACAGGAGTGTGGATTGGGAATGTGCGCTCTACTCCGACACCGTAAGAAAGCTTGCGGATTGTGAAAGTCTCGCGGACGCCTGAACCTTGGCGACGAATAATTAGTCCTTGGAAAACCTGGATACGGCTCTTGTTACCTTCGATAACACGAACGTGAATCTTGATTTCGTCTCCAGAACGGAAGGTCGGAACATCGGAGCGAAGTGATGCGGCATCTACCGCGTCTAACACGTTCATGGCATTTCCTTTTCTTTAGGACAGAAGCCGTATCTTGCCACAGCCACCCCTATCCGACCAATTCGCCTGCTTCTAACCGATCTCGGAGACCAGCCTTGCGTGCAGATGTGGTCCTGCTGCAATGACCATCTCCTTGCCTGCTGGCCCGCCATTTCGGCCCGTAACCAGCGCCCCAGATTCGGTTGCAATCAACCCACCAGCAGCCAGATCCCATTCATTTAATCCCATTTCATAAAAGGCATCGAGTCTTCCGGTTGCGACTAAACATAAATCAGCAGCGCCTGCACCAATCCGACGAAGGTCGCGAATTTCAAGAAGTAATTTCGAAACTAACTTTGCTTGGCCCGCACGGTCTGCAACATCATAGGAAAAACCAGTTGCAATCAGCGCACGATTGAATTCGACCGGTTCGTTGCACATTATTTTCTTGCCATTGCAAGTTGCGCCGCCGCCTTTAGTTGCGGCCCAAAGTGAATTAATTGATGGTGCATAAACCACGCCTACTTGAACGCCCTCGCTATCTTTTGCTGCAATGCTGACATTCCAGCCGGCAATTCCGTAGAAGTAATTAACAGTGCCATCCAACGGATCGATTACCCAGGTAACTCCAGATTTTGATGGTATCGATGAACCTTCTTCGCCAATAATTCCATCATCAGGGCGGGACTCTAAAATTTTAGAGACAATCAATTTTTCACTTGCGGTATCCATCTGGGTTGCAAAATCGATTGCAGTTGACTTAGTTTCGAGATCGAAAACATCTGGCCTGGCCATCAACAAATCGCCCGCTGATTTAGCGATTCCAAGAGCTAGTTCCAGGAGTTCGGCTTTAGTTTCGCTATTCACAGGAGAATTTAACCACTCGTTGCTACCCACTTTTTCTCACCCCTTGTGGCAGAGTTACGCCCGTGAGTGATGAAAAGAGCGATAAGTCAGCCGAGCTAGTCCTTGTCGGCCGAACTACAGATGGCTCAGCAATTGAATTAACTGATGCGTCAGGTGCGAAATTTTCATTGCCGATCACCGAGAACTTAAAAACTGCTCTTACTCAACCAAGGTTGGTTTCAGTTGCTCCAGTTGATGAGCGCCCAACTTTTGGAGTTAAAGAAATTCAGGCCCG
>DDMR01000065.1:13100-15571 GCA_002340925.1 Actinobacteria bacterium UBA2541 | reverse complement strand
ATTTTGCAAGAACGGGCCTACGTAATCGAAACTGCGTTGAAATCCTATTTGCGCCGTGAAGCATCTTCGCCAACTCTGACCGAGGCCACGTTTATCCAACTTTCAAATCATGGCGTGGATATGGAGGCAGTCGAATGGAACACTCATCGCAATATAGATGGGACCTGGAACGTTGTTGTTCAGTATCCAAATATCGACGGAACCGCTGAAGCTAGCTGGAACTTTGAATTAGGTAATCGAATTCTCACTGCAAAAGATGATTCCGCAAGATGGATTGCTGGTGATGCCAAAGAGTCCAGACCAAGAGCTGCAACTCATGGCTTTATTAATTCTGTTGATCCAACACCATTCGCTCCAACAACTCCTCCGCCTCCGGCACCAAGGCTCGTCGCGGTTCGTGAAGAGATAACAGTTACTGAAATTGTTGAAGAAGATGAAGAGTATTTTGCCGAGGAATTAGAAATCGATGTTGTAGATGAATCGGATCCAGTTTCAGATGGCGTTGTTAAGCGCCCGAAGTTGCCTTCATGGGATGACATTATGTTCGGTGGCTCAAAGACCGAGGATGAATAACTCTTAACTTTGATGGCTTAATAGCGGAATAGCGACTTCAACAGCTTCAAGCCCCCCGTGGTGCCCAACCATTTTGCTCTCTTCTTTAATCCTCGTCGGATCGACCAAAATCATTTCGCCCTTTGCGATTGCGATTAAATCGCCCATTCGCTCTCGGCTATCTAACGAAACCTCAGGTCCAAAAAGTTCTGCTGCAATAACTTCATCACGGCTAAATACATCGGCCTTATCCCCTAAGAATTCTCGCCAGATTGCAACGGTTTCATTTATGGCGCCATCTCGAACATAAATATGACGGGCTCTTGGTTCGCCACCTACCAGAGTTACATTCGCCATTAAATTATTGTCTTGGCCCAAAATTAACTTCTCGCTAACATTAATCATTCCGTGGTCTGCAGTGACCCAGAGCCGGGTTCCCTTGGGCAGGCGATCTCGAAGACCAGTGATTAATTCGGAAACTGTTGCAAGTGCGACTAACCATTTCTCGGAGCCAACACCATCATCATGCCCTGCAGCATCTAGATGGTTGATGTAAACGTATGAGAACGCGGTTGGCTTCTGCATCGACATGACAGAATTTTCGACAATGTCATTAATCAGATTAGCGCCCAAATATTGAGCCCCACGAAGAGCGGCCTGCGTGAATCCAGACCCTTCATATCGCTTTGCAGCAATATGCGAAACAGTTATTCCATCCTGTGCAGCTCTTTCAAAAAGCGTCGGTACGCTCTGCCAGATAACTGGATCTACTCGTTCGTCCCATTTAAGTGAATTCAATAAGCGCCCAGGCTCGCCACTTCGTGGAACTCGAACGGTATATCCAAGCATTCCATGCACGCCAGGCAGGGTTCCGGTTCCCAGTGATGAAAGATTTGTTGCCGTTGTTGATGGGAAATGTGAATCTAAATTTGTTAAAGAATTTAACTCTTTGAAGATTGGAAATTCTGATCCATATTTGGCAATTAAATCTGCGCCCATTCCATCAATCAGAAGTAGGCATTCGCGGGCTCCTGGGTTTTCATTAATACCAAGTTCGTTTACCGCTCCTGAAACCTGCAGGGATGAAAAAATGGAATTCGATAGCGCAGCTAAATTCCGAGGATTCACAGTCCTATCTTGCCCTAACTTTTTTAGCCACAGCGCAATTGCCTGATGTAATGTGAGCAGGTGATTAAGTATTCGAAGGAAGTGGCTGCCGCTAAGAGTCAGGGTCGGCCGATTGTCGCCCTCGAATCAACAATTATTTCTCATGGTTTACCTCGTCCAATAAATCTTGAAGTTGCCCTGGAAGTTGAAGACATTGTCCGAAACCAAGGAGCTACTCCAGCAACAATTGCAATCATTGATGGCGAAATCTTTGTCGGCCTTGAATATGAACAGTTGTATCGAATTGCTAATGATGAAAATATCGTAAAGGCCTCGACCCGAGATCTCGCAATAGTTTGCGCAGATGGCAAGAGTGCAGCCACAACGGTAGCTGCAACATCGCATATTGCCCATCTTGCAGATGTCGAAGTTTTTGCAACTGGCGGATTGGGCGGAGTCCACCGTGGTCATGTTTATGATGAATCTGCCGACTTAACTGAATTAGCAAAGACCAAAGTAATCATTGTTTGTGCGGGAGTTAAATCCATATTGGATGTTGCAGCGACACTAGAACGTTTAGAAACCCTCGCTATCCCAGTTCTGGGGTATCAGACTCATAAGTTTCCAGGCTTCTACTTAACGGATTCCGGATTCAAACTTGAACACCGTGTTGAGAGTGTGGATGAGATTGCGAAAATCTGGGGTCTGCGCCACAGTTTGAATACTGATGACACCGCAATCATTGTTGCAAATCCGGTTACCAATCAGATGGATAAGAATCTTCATGACCAAATTTTAGAAGCTGGGCTTTC
>DDMR01000065.1:11970-12890 GCA_002340925.1 Actinobacteria bacterium UBA2541 | reverse complement strand
ACAACAAGTAAGGGCGAATCCCTGAGAGTCAATATTGAAATCATTAAGGCGAACTCAAAGTTGGCGGCCCAAATCGCCTGTGCACTCTAGATAAGTTATCCAACATGGCTGATCAAAAAATCTTATGTATCGGCGACATAATGTTGGATGTGACTGTTTTACTTAATCGGCCAATAGTCGAAGGTCTAGAAACCCGGGCAAAGATTTCAACCCAAGGTGGAGGCGCCGCAGCAAATGTGGCATCTTGGCTTTCATACAATAAAACTCCTGCTTATTTAGTTACTCGAGTCGGATCTGATTCGGCAGGACAAACTCTGCTCGCCGAACTAGATGCCTACGGTGTTGAACATTCAAATGATCTAGTTCCAAATATGAATACTGGTGTCGTCGTAGTAATCGTTGGGGCTGAAGGCGAGCGAACCATGTTTCCGGATTCCGGAGCAAATGCTGGGCTTGGTTTAAGTGATCTGCCAGATCTAGGGCAATTTAGCGCCGTTTATCTCTCGGCTTATTCCCTAATAAATCCACAATCGCGCGCGGGCGTTCTTGAGATTATTTCAAAAATAAAAGGTGCAAATCTTCCAATAATTTTAGATCCGGCAACTGTTGGAGTTTTGATGGAAGTCGGAGTCGAAGCTGCAAATGGCTGGCTTCAATTTGTAGATTGCATTCTTTTAAATGAAGAGGAATCTCATTTCTTAACTGGTAAAACAAATCCAATCGAGGCTGCTGGTGAATTACTTAAGAGCGTTAATACTGTTGCAATCAAACGCGGTTCAAATGGCGCACTCGGACAATCTCAAGGTGGCCAATTAGTTCAGGTAGAAGCGAAGAAAACAACTGTGGTTAATACAACAGGTGCTGGTGATGCCTTTGCTGCCGGATTTATTTCAATCTGGGCGAAGAATGGTGAATTATTG
>DDMR01000065.1:2598-11561 GCA_002340925.1 Actinobacteria bacterium UBA2541 | reverse complement strand
GATGCTCGTGATGGTTTGAAACCAGTGCAACGTCGCATCTTGCATCAGATGTCAGATATGGGACTTCGCCCAGATAAAGGCCATGTTAAGTGTGCTCGCGCTGTTGGTGAAGTTATGGGTAAGTTGCATCCGCACGGAGATGGTGCGATTTACGATGCCATGGTTCGTATGGCACAAAGTTTCTCAATGCGCCTTCCACTAATTGATGGTCACGGAAACTTTGGTTCACTAGATGCCGGCCCAGCTGCAATGCGTTACACAGAATCTCGTTTGGCACCAGCAGCAATGGCGATGGTCGATGAGTCTGATGAAAACACTGTTGATTTTGGATCAAACTACGACGGCCAATTATTGGAGCCCCAGGTTCTCCCCGCAGCATTTCCAAACTTGCTCGTAAATGGTGCGACTGGAATTGCCGTTGGTATGGCCACAAACATGGCTCCCCACAATCTCGGTGAAGTAATTGCGGCAACAAAGCATTTGATCGAAAACCCAAAGGCGACTTTGAAAGCCTTGATGAAGTTTGTTCCTGCCCCAGATTTTCCAACTGGCGGCGAAATCGTCGGCAAAGAAGGCCTAGCCGAAGCCTACGAATCTGGCCGTGGTTCATTTAAAGTTCGCGCAACTGTCGCAATCGAGAAAGTAACAGCCAGAAAACAGGGATTAGTAATAACTGAACTTCCTTACAACATTGGCCCAGAGAAGATCGTTGAAAAGATTGCTGATCTAGTTAAAGCCAAGAAGATTCAGGGCATATCTGACATCGTAGATTTATCTGATGGCCAGCAGGGCACCAAGGTTGTAGTCGAACTTAAGAATGGCTTTGAACCTGAAGATGTTCTCGCAAATCTCTTTAAGTTAACTCCGATGGAAGATCAATTCTCTGTTAATGCCGTGGCACTTGTTGGCGGAAAGCCACTAACCCTTGGACTTAAAGAGCTTCTACAAGTCTTCATTGATCACCGAATCGAAGTTATTCGCCGCAGATCTGAATTCCGTAAGGCTAAAGCTGAGAGCCGCTTGAACTTAGTTGATGGACTTCTTAAGGCAATTATCGATATCGATAAGGTAATTAAATTAATTCGTGCGGCGCAAGATGCGCCAGAAGCAAAGGCTGCACTTATCAAGGCTTACAAGTTATCGGACGAACAAGCTACCTACATTTTGGACATGCCACTTCGTCGCTTAACTAAGTTGAGCAAGCTAGAACTAGAAACAGAGCAGAAAGATCTTAAGGCGATTGTGACAAAGTTAAAGGCGCTACTTGCATCTGAAGAAGCAATCAAAGCCCAGGTTTCGCTCGAGCTTGATGAAGTTTCAAAGAACTTTGCAACACCACGCCGCACCCGTATCGCTTAAATATCGCTTAAACTTCGGCCATGGCAACACCAAAAGATTCAAGCCGCGAGTCTCACTTCCCTGCCATCGAAAAGAAGTATGGCGAGAAGATGTCATATTGGTTAAAGGTTATGGCAAAGCTTGAGGGAAAGAAATATCCAGAGCAGATAGCTCACCTACGCGAAAATTATGGTTTCTCGCAAGCTCATGCAAATGCCCTGGTTATGTATTCCCGTGGATCAGAATCTTCTAAACGATATGAAACACCTGCCCAATACTTTAAGACTTTAGATCCAAAGCAGGCCACAAAAGTTCGGGCGATCATCAAAGCTATAACCTCGAAATTTCCTAATCTTGAACTTGTTATAGCCTGGAATCAACCAATGCTAAAACTTGGTGATCACTATATTTTTGGCCTTTCTACCGCCAAGAACCACATCTCATTCGCCCCCTGGAGCCAAGATGTTTTGGAGCAATTTAGGCCCAAGATGGAGGACCTGGATGTAAAGAAAAAGACAATTAGCGTTCCGAATGATTGGGATGTTGATGAGAAGTTATTGCAAGCGATAGTAAAAGCCAGAATTGCTGAGACTAAATAACTAGTTAAGCGTCAATCCGATCGCGGGCGATATCTGCAGTAGAAATAAATTCTTTACGAGGTGCAACTTCATTGCCCATTAGCAGTTCGAACATCGCTTCTGCGGCGGTGGCATCCTTCATTGTGATTCTGCGTAGGGTGCGATGTGCTGGGTCCATTGTGGTCTCGCGAAGTTGATTTGCATCCATCTCGCCCAAACCTTTATAACGTTGAATTGGTTCTTTCCAGCGCTTGCCACCCTTAGTTAAATCAGCGGTCATCTTCTTCATTTCATCATCTGAATATGTGTAATGAACTTCTCCGCGCTTTCCGCCAACAACTTCGATTCGGTGTAGCGGAGGCATAGCAGCAAATACTCGGCCATCTTCAATTAGTGGACGCATATAGCGTGAAAGCAAGGTTAGAAGCAGGCAGCGAATATGAGCACCGTCGACATCAGCATCGGACATCAGGATGATTCGACCATAACGGGCATCATCAAGAGTAAAAGATCTGCCAGAGCCAGCGCCGATTACTTGAATAATTGATGCGCACTCATTGTTCTCGAGCATCTGCGAAAGTGAAGCCTTCTGAACGTTCAAAATCTTTCCACGAATCGGCAAGATGGCCTGGAATTCTGAATTACGTGCGGCCTTTGCCGTGCCAAGTGCTGAGTCGCCCTCGACGATGTAAAGCTCGGTGCGATCCGTGTCATCAGATCTGCAATCTGAAAGCTTCGTCGGAAGCGAAGAACTTTCTAGGGCATTTTTACGACGTTGAATATCTTTGTGGGCCCGAGCAGAAATACGAGTTCTAGATGCTCCGGCTACCTTCTCGAGAATCATTTTTCCGGTGGCTTTATCAATACGTTTTGTTGTAGCAAAGAACTTCTTCATCTCTTCTGCCACTACTGCTGCAACAATCTTGGTCGCGGCTGCGGTTC
The DNA here is from genome assembly GCA_002340925.1 of Actinobacteria bacterium UBA2541. Taxonomy (GTDB): domain Bacteria; phylum Actinomycetota; class Actinomycetes; order Nanopelagicales; family Nanopelagicaceae; genus AAA044-D11. The sequence goes on along the minus strand of DDMR01000065.1, from coordinate 8,703 downwards.
CCAAAACTTCCTTGGTCTGGCCTTCGAATTGTGGTTCGGACATTCGAACAGTTACAACAGATGTAAGACCCTCTAGAACGTCATCTTTGATGACATCTGCCTCGTTGTTCTTCAAGGTCTTGGTCGCGCGAAGTGCGTCGTTAAATGCTTTTGTGATTGCGCGCTCGAAGCCTTGGACGTGGGTTCCGCCCTTTGGCGTTGAAATAATATTTACAAAGCTAGACAAAGTGTTGTCATAACCATTGCCCCATTGCAGCGCAATGTCGACGTCCATTTCGCGATTAACTTCAGTTGGCATCATGTGTCCTTTTTCATCAAGGACTGGAACTGTTTCGGTGTATTCACCTGATCCGGTTAACCGAATAACTTCTCCGATTGGATCATCGGGGCGAAGGAAGGAACAGAATTCGGAGATTCCACCTTTGTGGAAGAACTTCTCGGTGGTCTTTGTCTTGGTGCGATTGTCATTGACGATAAGTGTTAAGCCCGGAACCAAGTAAGAAGTTTGGCGTGCACGAGCGTAAATCTCTTCAATCGCGAGTTCGGCCTCTTTTAGGAAAATCTGGCGATCTGCCCACCACTTAATTCTTGTACCAGTTACTTTGGCGCTTACTTTTCCGATTACCCGAAGTCCAGAACTTTCAGTAAATGGCGCCTTCGGTCCATCACCATCGAAAATTCCTGCGTTACCGCGTTGAAATGACATCCAATAAATTTTTCCATTGCGATCTACTTCAACATCAAGTCTTGAAGCCAGGGCATTTACAACTGAAGCACCAACACCGTGCAATCCACCAGAAGCTGCATACGATCCGCCACCAAATTTTCCACCGGCGTGCAACTTGGTCATAACAACTTCAACACCAGTAAGGCCAGTCTTCGGCTCTTTATCAACTGGAATACCCCGACCATCATCGTGAACTTCTATCGAGCCATCTGACTCCAAATTAATTTCAATATTTTTACAATGTCCGGCGAGTGATTCATCTACTGAGTTATCAATAATTTCCCAGAGACAGTGCATGAGACCACGAGAATCAGTTGTTCCGATATACATACCTGGACGTTTGCGAACTGCATCGAGGCCTTCTAATACGGCGAGATCTTTGGCGTTATAGCCATTGTCTGTTGTTGATGCAAGATCGTCGGTAGCCACGGAGATGAAGGTTATCTTGTCGACAGACAATTTCTCGGTTGATTCCAAGCACTTTCCAGGAAAATATAAATTCAGGCCATTTATAGGAAATTATCTGCGATTTATGACACGCCCGAGCGTAAAAATAGATATTTTAACAAGCGGGGAATAAACGATTCGTGGTTTGATGTTCCCCTAACCAAGAGCAAGAACAAGAAACTTACTTCAACATAAGGAGCGAAATGACCGAGCAACTGATTCTCGAAACCACACCGCTCAATGCTGTCGATCGTTGCGATCGCTGCGGAGCCCAGGCTTATGTTCGTGCAGTAATGCTAAATGGTGGCGAGCTCTTGTTCTGCGGACATCACGCAAAAGAATATGCTGAAAAGCTAAAGCCAGTTGTAAAAGAAATTCAGGATGAAACTGCGAAATTAACCGCAGTCTCTTCCAACAATAACTAATTTAGTTATTTAACTCTTAATCCAAATAATCGCGCAGAACTTGCGAACGCGATGGGTGACGAAGTTTTGACATCGTCTTAGATTCAATTTGGCGGATCCGCTCACGTGTGACGCTGTAAACCTTGCCAATTTCATCTAACGTTTTTGGCTGGCCATCAGTCAGACCAAAGCGCATCTTTACTACCCCAGCTTCGCGCTCAGACAATGTGCCAAGAACTGAATGAAGTTGTTCCTGAAGCAATGTGAATGAAACTGCATCAGCAGGAACGATTGCTTCGGAGTCTTCGATTAAATCTCCGAACTCAGAATCGCCTTCTTCGCCAAGAGGTGTGTGAAGTGAGATCGGTTCGCGACCATACTTCTGAACTTCGACAACCTTTTCAGGTGTCATATCAAGTTCTTTAGCAAGTTCTTCTGGAGTCGGTTCGCGACCAAGGTCTTGAAGCATCTGTCGTTGAACACGAGCAAGTTTGTTAATGACTTCAACCATGTGAACCGGAATACGAATTGTTCTTGCCTGGTCAGCCATCGCACGAGTAATCGCTTGGCGAATCCACCAGGTTGCATATGTCGAGAACTTGTAGCCCTTTGTGTAGTCAAACTTCTCAACTGCACGGATAAGGCCCAAGTTTCCTTCTTGAATTAGATCCAAGAACAACATGCCACGACCGGTGTAACGCTTTGCAAGTGATACCACTAGGCGAAGGTTTGCTTCTAGCAAGTGATTCTTCGCGCGCTTCCCATCAAGGACCAACTGCTCGAGTTCGCGCTTATATTTCCTGTCAATTTTCTTCTCGTGCTTGATGATTTCTTCAGCAAAGAGGCCAGCTTCAACGCGTAGCGAGAGGTCAACTTCCATTTCAGCGTTTAGAAGAGGCACGCGGCCAATCAGCTTTAGATAATCCTTTACTGGGTCAGCAGTTGCACCTGCAGTTAGAACGGTCTGAACTGGTGCGTCATCTTCTTCAGAATCTTTGATAGTGAAAGCGTTCTCTTCGTTCTGAGATTCTTCGGCGACATTTACAACGCGAATTTCACTCTCTTTTTCCTCTTCAATAATCTCTTTAACTACTTCAACCAGAGTCTCGAGATCTTCTAATTCAATCTCCTCTAGCTCGACCTCTTCGCCATCAATCTTTGTAACGATTGGCTTTCCTGGCTTACCTTCGGCAACTGGTTTAGCGCCTAGAGCAGCAAGACGCTTCGCTTCGAGTTCGGCCTTAGTTGGAAATAATTTCTTGCCAGAAGTAGCAGGTGCTGATTTCTTTGCGCCCTTATTTTCTTCGGCTAATTTCCTGGCCTCAATCTCTGCTTTGGTCGGAAAGCGGTGCAGACCCGTTGACTTCTTAACAATTTTCTTTGACTTCTTTGGTGCAGCTTTCTTCGCAGTCTTCTTAACAGCTGATTTTTTCGCAACAACTTTTTTGGTTGCGGCTTTCTTCACTGTCTTCTTACTACTAGCGCCATTTTTTTGCGCACGAATTCCAGCCACAATTTATCCTTTGGTTTGCCTGGCCTCTCTTCGGACCAGCGAAACTTGCTTGACTATATTATAAATTGTCCACAGGCATTTATGCACATCGCAAAACGCTTGGCCCTGGAAAGGATTTCTGCCTTTATTTGCTGGAATTGCCCTTTAGCCCAATTGCGAGCGCATCTCGGAGCACACTTCCCACTGATTCGACCTCAATTAGGAAGCCATCGTGGCCAAATGGTGAGGAAATCGTCACCAAAGGCAGGGCGGTTGGTGTTAATTCCACAATCTCTTCCTGCAAACGTGGCCAGAAGAGTCGATCCGAATCAATTGAAATTACTACCACCGGAATCTTTACCGTCGAAAGCGCCTCAGCGACGCCCCCGCGGTCTCGGCCTACATCGTGAGAATTCATGGCTTCCGTGAGAGCGATATAGGTATTGGCATCAAAGCGCTTAGCCAACTTGTTTGCTTGGTGGTCTAAATAGGATTCAACTGCATATCGACCGGTGTCATCGCCTTGAAGCTCGCGACCAAACCGCACATCCATCTCGGTCTCGGTCCGATAAGTTAAATGGGCAATTCTACGAGCGATTCCCATTCCCTCACTTGGGCCTTGGCTCTGTTCGTAGTAATCACCATTCTTGAAATGTGGGTCAGATTTAATTGCCCGAATTTGGATTGAAGCTGCGCCAATCTGATCGCCGGTTGCCACAGCGGAGGAACCAATAGTGCAGATTGCATTAACGCGAGTCGGATGCGAGATAGCCCATTCAAGTGCGCGCATTCCACCAAGTGATGGGCCAACCGCCAGAAGATAATTTGAAATTCCAAGCGCATCAGTCAGTGCTAATTCGGCGGCGACCATGTCGCGAATCGTCACTGTTGGAAATCTAGAGCCCCAGCGTTTTCCATTTGGTGCAAGTGATGAAGGTCCGGTGCTTCCCTGACATCCGCCAATAACATTTGGGCAGATCACAAAATATTTATCGGTATCGAGTGGCAGACCTGGGCCAACCATCGAAGGCCACCAACCAGGAACATCTGACCAACCAGTTAGTGCATGGTTGACCAGAATTGCATTGTTGCCCTCAGCGCTTAGTTTGCCCCAGCTTTGATAAGCAATAGTTGTATCAAGAAGTTTTTCGCCAGATTCAAGTTCAAGATCACCGATTTTTAGGAATTGCCGATCACCGGGTTCGTGGGTTTCAAGCCACGCCCCAGTGATATGACAATTACAGTCAGATGCCATGGGTCTAGATTCGCAGATTAATTACTTAGCTGCGGCGAAACCATCGGTGATATCAGCTTTAATATCTTCGATGTTTTCGATGCCAACAGATAAGCGAATCAAACCTGGGGTAACACCTGCAGTCAATTGTTCTGCTGGTGATAGTTGTGAGTGTGTAGTTGAAGCTGGGTGAATTACCAGCGAACGGACATCGCCAATGTTTGCAACATGTGAGTGCAACTTAAGCGCTTCTACAAACTTCTTACCCGCTTCAATTCCACCCTTGATTTCAAAGGGGAGAACTGAGCCGGAACCAGTTGGCGCATACTTTGTTGCCAACTTGTGCCAAGGTGAAGATGGAAGAGATGCGTAGTTGACCTTCTCAACTTGTGGTTGCTTCTCAAGCCAAGCTGCAAGGGTCTTTGCATTTGAAACATGGCGTTCCATACGTAGTGAAAGTGTTTCAAGTCCTTGCGCCAATAACCAGGCGTTAAATGGGCTGACAGCAGCGCCCATGTCGCGAAGCAGGGTTAGGCGAATCTTGAAGATGTAAGAAAGGTTTGCGCCAAATGGCGAACCAACGCCAAGGGCTTGGGCATAAACCAAACCATGGTAGCTAGGGTCTGGTTCGTTAAATCCTGGGAAGCGATCTTTGTGTTGGGCATAATCAAACTTGCCGGCATCAACAATCGCTCCGACAACTGAGTTTCCGTGACCAGCCAGGAATTTGGTTGCTGAGTGAACTACAACATCTGCGCCAAAATCAATCGGACGAATTAAATATGGTGTCGCCACTGTGTTATCCACGATTAGTGGGACGCCATTTTTATGAGCAATATTCGCAACTGTTTCGATATCCAGAACATCGTTCTTTGGATTAGCAATTGTCTCGCCGAAGAAGGCCTTGGTGTTTGGCTTTACCGCTGCTTGCCATGAAGCAGGGTCGTCCGGATTTTCGACGAAGGTTACTTCGATACCGAACTTTGGAAGTGTGTAGTGGAACAAGTTATAAGTTCCGCCATAAAGACTTGGTGAAGAGACAATGTGGTCGCCAGCTTCAGCAACGTTTAGAACTGCGTATGTAGTAGCTGCAGAACCTGATGCAACCAGGAGGGCAGCGACGCCGCCTTCGAGTGAAGCAATACGTTGTTCAACTGCATCCTGCGTTGGATTCATGATGCGGGTATAAATATTTCCAAGTTCAGCTAGACCAAAGAGATCTGCTGCATGCTTGGTATCGCGGAATTGATATGCAGTTGTCTGATAAATCGGAAGTGCGCGTGCACCAGTTGTTGGATCGGGAACTTGCCCAGAGTGAATTTGGCGAGTCTCGAATGAAGCTTTATCTAATGAAAATGACATTACAGACCTCCCAGAAATTAAGGGGGTAGCGTTTTTTACTCGTTACCCACGCTTGCCAATTGCAATTTGCAACTGACCTGGTCTTCACCCGGAGCACCCCACCGTGGTGGAGGGTTGCCGTCCAGTAAGCCGGGGCTAAAACCTGGAACTCATGACCTGGGAAAAGTGTAAATAACTAAATGCGAGTTGTCTAATTGCTAATTAATTGCAGAAGCTCAGTTGTGCTCGCGCCAGGCCGAAGTAATTGGCAGTCTTCGATCTTTACCAAAGGCGCGCTTGGAAATCTTGGTTCCGGGTGGGTATTGGCGACGTTTATATTCGGCAGCATCGACCATTCGAATAATCTTGGTGGCAAGTTCTAAATCAAAGCCCGCGGCCAAGATGCCCGCTAGTCCTAAATCTTCATCAATATAAATATGCAGGATTTGATCGAGCTTCA
>DDMR01000065.1:0-2404 GCA_002340925.1 Actinobacteria bacterium UBA2541 | reverse complement strand
AAAACCAGATGTCCCTCTTGATTTGAAAGCCCCATCAAAGTGGTTCCGCGAACTCGGGCTTGAACATTCTCTTCAGCCAGCCCGGTTAATCCAAGTTGGGATAAGAAAGTTGAAACCATTGGCTCGATTTCAATGACTCGATAATTCAGCCCAATATTCTTCGCAAGTTCAGCAGCATCGGTTAGCGAATGGTCAGATGAATATCTACTTGGCAGACCAACACCAAATACTCGTTCGGATCCAATCGCATCCGCTGCAATTGCAGCAACGATCGCAGAATCGATGCCGCCAGAAAGCCCAAGGATTACGCTCTTAAAATTATTCTTTTCAACATAGTCCCGAAGTCCAATAACAAGTGCTTGCCAGGTCTGAGAAAAAGTGCTCATTGAATGTGCGATTCCGTGAGTTATTTTCTCGTAAGGCGGCAATGGGTCCTGTGAAATTATGACATCAGGTGTTGAGGTTCCAAGTCGCAGATCTAAATCAACAACCATCAGGCCATCAAAAAATTGTGGGGCCCGGGCGACGACATCGCCATTGGCAGTTGCGACGATGCTGTCACCGTCAAAAACTAAATCATCTTGAGCGCCAGTCATATTTACATATGCCAATGGGGCGCCAATATCTTTTGCCCGCTTTCTAACCAAGAGCTGGCGAACATCTTCTTTGGCTCGTTCAAATGGGCTGCCATTTGGGACAAGAACTAAACCAGGAGTTCGGGCCTTTAATTCGGCGACTGGTCCGCCATCAACCCAGATGTCTTCGCAGATTGCGATTCCAATATCGACGCCATGAAAACGAACAACTAGGGATCGATCCCCTGCAACGAAGTTACGGAACTCGTCGAAGACGCCATAGTTTGGAAGATGGTGCTTGATATATGTCGCAACAATCTCGCCACGATAAACTAGAGCAACCGCATTCTGTGGTTTCTGTTCTGCGCTTCCATCCAAATAACCAACGATGGTAAGAATTTCACCAAAGCCCTGATTTTCTAACCGGTCGGCAACTTCTAAAACCGCCGCCTTGCTTGCAGCTCTAAAGGTTTGGCGTAGCGCTAAATCTTCGACTGGATATCCAGTTATAACCATTTCCGGAAAGAGCAGAACATGAGCTCCGGCTGCACTTGCCTTGGCTGCGTATTCCAAGATCAAATCGCTATTGCCAGTTAGGTCGCCGAGGGTTGGATTTATTTGGGCAAGAGAAATTCGCAGTTGGCCGATTGCTAGAGCGCCGTAATCTCCCATGTGACTAGCCTACCCGCACACCTATTGGTTACACTTTCTCTTAATTCAAATTGCGACCAGGGACCGAAAGCCGGCTTTGAGTTCGCTACTTTGAAACCAGGAGCCTTATATGTCTCTCAATAATCGGATTTCGATTTCAGATCTTGCTGCGATGAAAAAGCGTGGCGAAAAGTGGGCGATGCTCACTTCTTACGAGCAGATGACGGCCGAGATATTTGATGAAGCCCAAATCCCAGTTCTCTTGGTGGGCGACTCGGCTGGCAATAATTTCTTCGGACAAGAAAACACAATTCCGGTAACCGTCGATGAGTTAATCCCATTAACCAGGGCTGTCGTAAATTCGACCACTCGCGCAATGGTTGTAGCCGATTTTCCATTTGGCTCTTATGAATCTGGCCCAGATGCTGCATTGGCAACTGGCATTAGATTTTTCAAAGAGGCTAAAGCCCACGGCGTGAAATTAGAAGGTGGCAAGCGAGTTGTCCCGCAGATTAAAAAACTTATTGAATCCGGAATTCCAGTGATGGGCCATCTGGGCCTTACCCCGCAATCAGTTCATGCCCTTGGCGGCTTTAAAGTTCAGGGTCGGGGCGATGATGCGGCCCGAATTATTGAAGATGCAAAAGCCCTAGAAGCAGTGGGAGTTTTTGCACTTGTCCTCGAACTGGTCCCCGAAGAATTAGCGGAGCAAATTACTAAGGAGCTTTCGATTCCAGTTATCGGAATCGGTGCCGGTGCCAAGTGCGATGCCCAAGTATTGGTCTGGACTGACTTGATGGGAATAACCAAGAACGCACCGAAGTTGGCTAAGGCCTACCGAAATCTGCGAATTGAGATGCTAAATGCGGCAAAAGAGTATGCAAATGATGTTTCTTCGGGCCAATTTCCGGGTCCAGAACAAACTTTTCACTAATTTTGCGGAAAATATTTGTCGAAATACATAAAAAAATAAAAAATATTGTTGCGACACGCAGGTAAAAAATCACTCAAAATAGTGGAAAGTTTTTGTATTTAATGACACGCTTATCCATGAACAGGTTCGGTGACGGATCGAACTATTCTGATTAGGAGATGTAAATGGCCGCAGCTAAGAAATCTGCACCAAAGAAGCGTCGCAAGAAGGCAGCTGCTCCTGCAGCACCAAAGAAGCGTCGCAA
>DDMR01000006.1:9515-19519 GCA_002340925.1 Actinobacteria bacterium UBA2541 | reverse complement strand
CCAGATCCAGACCGCTCGTGGAATGTAACTGACGACCCAACACAAGGCTGGATTCGCAAAACCTGGAACGAAAAAGATATCGACCCAAGGCTGCCTTACTTAAATAATTAAGGACGGCCCATCTTTGCGAAGATGGCATCGAAGAACTTAGCAAATTTAAGTGATTGCTCCATCGGCATCAGCCAATCATTTCCGCCGCGAACTACGCGAGCAAATGCATCAGACATTAATTGATATGGATCGCAGGCATCAAAACGTTCGATTCGAGCCTTGCCATCAACTGTAATTTCTAGCGTGCTTGGGTTGTTGTGTGAATTAAAGGAGTCATTCCCGCCAGTGCGAAGTTCACCCTTTGTTCCTTCGACGATGAACCAATGAGTTACTTGAATATTGTCAGAGGCTACGGTCTCGGCAACAGCGCCACCAATGTTGAAGTTAACGCGAGTTGTTTCATCAGTTCCTGCTTTGTGCCAGATAACTTTCACATCAATATCTGAAACATCAGCGAAGTCCATTGCCCAAAGTGGCGCAACGGTTGAGTAAGGTCCAAGGTCATAAAGAATTCCGCCACCTAGAGCTGGATCGAGGCGAATGTTTCCTTCATCAAGTCCATCGTAAGTAAAGGCAGTTCTAATACGAGTTATCTTTCCAAGTTCTCCGGAAGCAATAATCTCTCTGATGCGTTGGCTGCGTGGGTGCCAACGATTCCAGCTTGCTTCAACAAAAATTCGTTTCGTCTCTTCAGATACCGCAATCGCCTCAGCAACTTCAGCTGCATTCATGCCGAGAGGCTTCTCGCAGAGCACATGCTTTCCGGCCCGCATCGCTTTAATTGCTAGCGGCAAGTGAAGTGAGTTTGGGAGCGAAATATAAACTGCTTCAACTTTAGGGTCAGCCAACAGTTCGTCATAGCTGGTGTAAACAATTCCGTTTGGCGAGATAGTAAGAGCTTTAGTCTTATCGCGAGAAGCCACTGCGTAGATTTCGCCAACATTTGATTTAGAAATTGCAGGATATAAAGCCCGCTTTGCAATTCCACCGGCACCGATAAATCCCCAACGTAATTTCTCCATTTTTGAATCCTATCCCAGTGTTTACATTTATGGCTAGTGGTTTATCAATTTAACATGCGATGGATTTAGCTCTTCAAGTGAACAGACTCCAAGAAGTTTCATGGTGCGAACCATTTGGGTGCGAAGGATTTCTAAACTGCGATCGACGCCTTCTTTGCCGCCGGCCATCAGTCCATACAGATATGCACGACCAATCCAAGTGAAATTAGCGCCAGCAGCAATACAGGCAACAACATCTGCGCCATGCATGATTCCGGTATCGGCATGTATTTCAAATTTCTTACCAAGGGCTTTACGAGCTTCAGGAATCAATAAATATGGCACTGGGGCACGATCTAATTGTCGGCCTCCGTGATTTGAAAGCGAGATTGCATCTGCACCAGCCTTTTGTGCAAGCACAGCATCATCAATATTTTGGATTCCTTTTACCAAGAGATTTCCATCCCATTGTTTGCGAATCCACTTTAAATCTTCAAAGGTAACTGTCGGGTCAAACATCGAATCAAGAAGTTCAGCAACTGTGCCCTTCCAGCTATCAAGTGAGGCAAATTTGAGTGAATCTGTGGTCAAGAAATTGAGCCACCAAGCAGGCCTTGGCAGTGCATTTAAAATCGTTTTTGAAGTTAGTGATGGTGGAATTGTCATTCCATTTCTAACATCACGAAGCCTAGCGCCAGCTACTGGAACATCAACGGTAAGGACCAAAGTGTCAAAACCTGCGGCCTTTGCTCTATCAACTAGCGCCATTGAACGATCGCGATCTTTCCACATATATAACTGGAACCAGTTGCGGCCATCAGGTGCAATTCTTGCTACATCTTCAATTGATCGGGTTCCCATAGTTGAAAGTGTGTAAGGAATTCCAGCATCACGAGCTGCGGTTGCACCGGCATATTCGCCTTCGGTCTGCATCATTCGAGTAAATCCGGTGGGTGCAATTCCGATTGGCATGGACATTGTTTGTCCGAGCATTTTTACTGAAATATCAACTACTGAAACATCACGCAGAATTCTTGGTTGGAATTCGACTCTTTCAAATGTAGAGCGTGCGCGAGTTAAACTCGATTCGGAATCAGCGCCACCATCCGTGTAATCAAATGGTGCCTGTGGTGTCCGACGCTTAGCAATATCTCGTAAATCATAAATTGTTAAGGCTCTAGATAATCTACGCTTTCGGCCATCGAAAATAGGTTTCCGGAAACGCATTAATGCGGCCAGCTCTTTGATTCCAGGAAAGCGTCGCTTCACTTTTAATTGGCCCATAGGAAAATACTACACATCTGATTTGGCTCGAGATATGCTTCGAGCCCTCATGACAGATAATCGCAAAATCCTGATTTTAAACGAACTGGACAATATCGCCGTCTGTCTGGTGAATATGGAAGTTGGCGAAGTCATCAGACAAGATGCCTTAAATCTCACTATTCAAAATCGAATTCCCCGTGGCCACAAAGTAGCCACAAAAGCGATTGCTAAAGATGATGGCATCATCAAATATGGCGAACGTATGGGGCATGCAACTAGCGATATAAAAATTGGTGAACATGTTCATACCCATAATGTTCTGGGCGATCGCCTTTCCACGGAGCAAGTCAATATGGAGCAAAAAAATTGAGCATGAGAGGTTTTGACCACGGTAATCGCGGTATTGGAGTTCGGGATCATCAATTAATTCTGCCCTCTGTTGTCTGCTCAACAAGAGTTTCAAGTCGAATTGCAAAAGAGATTGGCGCAATAACTTTCGCACACCAGCATGGATGTGGCTTTATCGGTAATGATGTTGGCCGAATAACTGACTACTTTGCAGCTCTGGCAAATCATCCGAATGTTAGTTCGACACTTGTTGTAGGGCTTGGGTGCGAAACTATTCAAGGCAATGAACTAGCCGATAAATTACTTGCTAAAAATAAGTCCACAAATTACTTGGTTACTCAGGAGAGTGGCGGCGTGCAAGGGACAGTGGACTCTGGTGTCGCTGCTGCAAAGGCTTTACAGGCTTACTATCAACCAACTCCGGTTTTACTTCCGAGATTGCATTTAGGAATAGATCTTTCGAATGATGATTTAAAAGTGGATGAGATAGTTGCAGCGCTGACTAGCGTTGGCGTTGATATAACAGTTGCTGCTTCACAGAAGAATTCAGGGTTAAACTTCTCGGATTTAATGGAATCTGGAGTCCATGTGATTCTCTCATTCCCTGATGGTAATCAACCAGCTTCTGGTTTTCCATTAATTCCTACAATCAATGTTGCTAGCAATTCGCCATTGCATCTTGCGCTTTCAGATGATTTCGATCTGAGTGCGGATGCAACCAACGAGGAAATTATGGAGAAGATTTACTCGGTAATAAATGGTGAATTAACTACGGTTGAAGCTCTTGGGGCTGGGGAAATAATCGCTGGACGCGAGGTGCGAAGTGTCTAAGCAATTAACTGCATTCGCCAGAGCAGATGAGAGATGGGGCCTGCGAAACCACGTATTGATTCTGCCGCTGCACTCTGCGCTCTCGGCTACTGCTAGAAAAATTGCTGACGAATCAGATGGCGCAGTTGCTGTAAGCCATGATTGGTCGGGCGAAGTTGATGGCGACTTCGATCGGATTATCAAAACTTTCTCGGGCTTTGCGGCAAATCCAAATAATTATGCAACGGTTTTCATAACAATCGGAACTCCTGGCGAATTATTGATAATTGATTTAGCTAAGAAATTAGGAATTAATAAAGCAGAAGTCTTAAATGTCGCAGAACTTGGTTCCATGAGCAAAATTGCCGGGGCTGGATTAAAGATTGCAAACTCGCTTGTAAAAGAGGCAAAAGCACAGTCTCGGATCAGCGCCCCGTGGAGTGCAATCGCACTTGGTCAAGAGTGTGGTGGCTCGGATGCACTCTCTGGCATCACTGCAAATCCAGCACTGGGTGTAGCAAGTGATCGCTTGGTCGAACTTGGTGCAGCATCGGTATTGGGAGAAACAACTGAAATTCTTGGCGCCGAACATTTGCTAGCCGCGCGCGCGATAACACCAGAGATTGGTGCTCAAATTATCGAAACCGTTGCCAGATATGAGCGATCTATTAATTATGAAGGTATTGATATGCGCGGAGCCCAACCATCTCGCGGAAATATAGAAGGCGGTTTAACAACACTCGAGGAGAAATCCCTTGGCGCCGCGAAGAAAGCTGGAAGTGCACAATTTTCTGGTGTCCTGGAATATGCCGACCAAGTTCCGAAATCTGGTCTTTACTTTATGGACACACCTGGGCACGACACAGAACAACTAACCGGTTTCGCGGCAGGTGGCATAAATGTTGTCGTCTTCACTACTGGACGCGGAACTCCTACTGGTTCAGCAATTATGCCAACAATTAAATTAGCAACAAATACCACCATGGCAAGTGCGATTCCGGATTTGATTGATTTAAACGCTGGAACCATTGCCGATGGAATTAAGACGCTCGCAGAGGTTGGTGGCGAACTCTTTGATCTCATCTTGGCGGTAGCCAACGGCCAAATCACCAAAGCTGAGCGTGGACTTCATCATGAATTTTCGCTATCCCGAATGTATAACACTGTAATCAAGTGATTAAACTTAATCTACCTATTGAAATTAATAGAAAATAGGTCAACTATTAAGGTAACTCTTACTTTAGATTACTTGGGAGACTAGCATGCAAGTTTCAAGTTTACTTTCTGGGAAGCACGTCCAAACTATCGCCCCCGATGCAACAATAAAAGAGTTGAGTCAATCTCTTGCCGAATTAAAGATTGGTGCATTGGTGGTTTCGTCTGATGGAAGAAATATTCTTGGCATCGTTTCAGAGCGCGATATTGTGCAGGCTTTGCCATCACATATGCATGAAATCGAAAAAATCCATGTGCGCGACATCATGACCGTGCATGTAATGACCTGCAAGAAAGATTCAACTGTTGCACAATTAATGGCGCTGATGACAGAGAAGAGAATTCGTCATGTTCCTGTTGTCGATGATTCTGGTGCCCTGATTTCGATAATTTCAATTGGTGATGTTGTTAAATCATATGTATCTGAAATTAATAGCGAACGAAATGCCTTACTTGAGTATGTTAAGTCTGCTGGCTAGCGCCGGATCAATCTGCCAATCACTTAACATTTTCTTATAGCTTTCGACATCTTTAGAGCCTGGTTCTGCGCCGGTTTTGACCGCCCGAATCATGATATTTCTCGGAGTGTGTTCGCCACCGATAAATTCAATTATTTCAGTTCTATACCCAAGTAATTTAAGAATTTGAGCCCGAAGCGCATCTGTCATTAAATCACCAAGCCGCTCTTTCATTAATCCATGTTTAGTGAGCAGGTTCCAAGGTTCTGGAACGTTACTCATCTGGGTCTGCAAATCATGCTGGCAGCAAGGTGCAATCAACAATAATTTCGCTCTCCCGGTTACTGCCCAAGCAATTGCATCATCGGTAGCGGTATCACATGCATGAAGTGCAATTGCCACATCACAAGATTGAATCGATGTTTGTTCGATTGCTTCAGCCTTAAACTCAATTGTCTTTTCAATCTTAAGTTTCTTGGCAATTTCAGTATTGCGTTTTAAAGATTCGGGTCTGATATCAATTCCAACTACATGCACTGGCATATCAATACTTCTTAGGTATTGATGAACTGCAAAAGTTAAATACGCATTTCCGCAACCTAAATCCGCGATTACTAATGGCTTTTCAGCAGTTGGACTAGCAATATGTTTTGCTTCAATTGCTGAATTCAAAGTTGGAACCAGCAGCCGTAAGAATTCTTCTACCTGCAAATACTTATCTGCTTTCGTAGGTTTTACTCGGCCTTCAGAATCTGAGATTCCTACTTCAATCAAGAATGGATCTGAGGCATCCAGCAATCTGCTCTTCTTGCGATCGTGTTCTAGGTTCTGTTCGCGAAGGCCTTTCTCTTCATGAACTTGGGCCTCACCTTTCTTGGTGATGCGAATCGTAAGAGCGCCACCAGTATGTTCGACCAAAATATTTGCATATCCCATTTCTAAATAGGTCTTTGCATCAAATTCTTTAGCTTCTACATTCTTAGTTGTGGTTACGCGACCATCATTCTGTGAGATCTGAAGTGAGAGGCCACCTTTGATCGAAACTGGCCGGATATCAATCCTTTCAAATGGAACGCTCATGTTTCGGCGTCGGCCTGAGAGAACAACTCGGACCAGCTTTGAAGTATCTGAAATTAATTGTTCTGCGCTGTTAAATGCTGCCTCTAATTCAGTAGCCATTTAGAGGCTTTTCATTATTCGAGCTGCGGCATCTGCAATTTGAGCATCGGTAGCAGTCATTGCAATCCGAATATGTTGAGCACCTGCTTCACCGTAAAAGACTCCGGGCGTTGCAAGAATTCCGATGTCAGCAAGCCACGAAACAGAATTCCAGCAATCTTCGTTTCGTGTGCACCAGATGTAAAGGCCAGCGTTTGAAAAATCAATCTGAAATCCAGCTGCAATTAGTGCAGAACTTAGCGCCTTGCGACGATTGGCATATCGCGCAGCCTGAATCGCAACATGTTCTTCATCTCCAAGTGCCGCAGTCATCGCTCTTTGAATTGGAAGCGGAGTTAACATTCCAGCATGTTTTCTGACTTCACGAATTTCGGCAATCAAATCAGGATCACCAGCAATTAACCCAGCACGATATCCAGCTAAGTTAGAGCGTTTAGACATTGAGTGAACAGCCAATAGATTTTTATTGCTACCGGCCGCTACCTTGAGAATTGAAATTGGCTTTGGACCTGTTGCCGGAAAATTTATGTAACATTCATCGCTCGCAATGACTGTGTTATGTTCTCGTGCATACCCGATAACTGCTTCAAGTTCTGATTCGCTATGCACCCGGCCCGTTGGATTTGAAGGTGAATTTATCCAAGCCAGATCGGACTTTGGCCAAGCTTTCGCATCTATATCAACTGCAATATTTGTGGATTGATGAATCATTGAACCGACTAGATAAGTCGGATAAGCAACTCTGGGATACAGAACAGTTTTTGCCTCAAGAATTGTGGGTAGCCAAGCAACTAATTCTTTAGAACCGATTGTTGGCAATACATCAAATTCGCCACTGGCACCAAGAACGTTGGTTGCCCAATTACGCATTGCGCTTCGAAGTTCGGGTGTTCCGATTGTTAACGGATAACCAGGAGAATTCGCTGCGCTCTTTAACTCTTGTTGAATAAATTCTGGAGTCGCATCAACAGGCGTCCCCTGAGATAAATCAATTATTCCGCCAGTATGTTCCCGAGCGCGTGCACCAAAAGGCGCCAACGTATCCCAAGGAAAATCTGGAAGTTTCAGAGTTCTAACTACTCAGCTTTAGGAGGTAGCGCTTTAACCATTGCGTGATCTGTTGCAGATGCACCAACTTTGGCAGCGCCGCCAGGTGAACCAATTTCTACGAAGAATTCGCTATTGGCTTTTCCGAACTCTTTCCATGCCGAAGGAATGTCATCTTCGTAATAGATAGCTTCAACTGGACATACTGGTTCGCAGGCACCGCAATCAACACATTCATCGGGTTGGATATAAAGCATCCGGCCACCCTCGTAAATGCAATCAACAGGACATTCCTCAATACAGGATTTATCCTTAACGTCTACACATGGTTCTGCGATTATGTATGTCAATTTGCTACCTTTCTAACTAATCTAATGCGCCTAGGATAGCGAATACCTGCAAATTCGTAGGTCTCGAACTTCAGTAATTCGCAGAAAGAAGGAGCATCCAATATGGGAAATCCCACTCCTTCGCTAGCTGAGATTGGAAAGCGAGTATCAATTCGGCTACACGAGCCGGGTGGCGGCTTCCGAGATTTACTTGGGACCTTGGAAGAGATTGATACGGTCCGCAAAAAAGATGGCTCACTTGTTCGGTTTGATCACAATGTGATTGCGCTCTGGAAAGTGGTTCCTGAAAAATGAACACTGGACTATTTATCTTTGATACCAAGGCCAGATCGGTAAAGGAAGTCTGCGCTAAGAATGGTTTCGAGGTCTCTATTTATTGCTGTGGACCGACTGTTTATCGCGATGCTCATGTCGGAAATCTGCGCACATTCTTACTCGGTGATTTAATAAAACGAACTCTGACATTTTCTGGAATAGATTCAAGGTTAATTCAGAACATAACCGATGTCGGTCATATGGCTGAAGATATAGCTGGCAACGAGGTCGGTGGCGATAAGCTGCTTGAACAATCAAAGCTAGAAGCAAAAGATCCATTTGATATCGCCCGGAAATATGAAGCCAGTTTTCATGCAGACCTAGCAAAGTTAAATGTGATTCCTGCAGCGGCTTATCCGCGAGCGAGTGAAACTATTGATTTGATGTTAAAACTTATTGCCGATTTGATTTCATCAAATCATGCTTATGTGGGCTCTGATGGTTGTGTCTATTTCGCGGCATCAACCTTTGAATCGTATGGGGAAATTTCGGGCAACAGACTGGATTCGCTAAAGCCGGGTCACCGACATGACTCAGCAGAAGACGGCGCAAAATTGTTTCATGCTGATTGGGCGCTCTGGAAAGCTGCAGCAAATCGCAGTGAAATGATCTGGGATTCACCATGGGGACCGGGATTTCCTGGTTGGCATATTGAATGTTCTGCAATGTCTTTAGAACTTTTAGAGGGAAACGTTGATCTACATTTAGGTGGAATTGATCTGCGCTTTCCGCATCATGAAAACGAGCGAGCACAATCGAATTCTGCGGTTGGTTATGAAGTAGTTGAAAATTGGGTGCATGGCGAGCACTTGTTATTTGAAGGCCGCAAAATGTCGAAGAGTGCAGGAAATGTCGTTCTGCTTAGTGACGTAATTGAAAAGGGGCTCGATCCCCTGGCTTTGAGGTTATGTTTCTTAGAGAACCGCTACCGCAGTCAGATGGATTTAACTTGGGATTCGCTTCGCGCTGCTGATGCAACGCTAGATCGCTGGCGAAAAAAAATGGTGCAGTGGTCAGAGCAGGGTGAATTAGATAATAAATTTGTAAGTGATTTTTGCGAAGGAACTTTGGGCGACGTTCAACAAGATTTAGATACTCCTAGGGCGCTTCAGCAACTCCGAAGACTTGAGAAGGATGAATTGATTTCTGGGGCCACGAAAGTTGTATGCTTTAAAAGAGTTGATGAGATTTATGGTCTAGAAATTGCAAGAGCGCCAAAGGTTAAGGCTGAAGCTACGCAAGAAATATCAGGTTTACTTGAAGAGCGAAAGCGTGCCCGCGAATCAAAAGATTTTGAAGCGAGTGATAAGTTGCGAGATCAATTGTTGAAGCTTGGAATTTCAATTAAAGATTCACCGAGTGGGCAAGAATGGGATTGGATTTAGCGCCGCTTGATAACAGCGATAAATGCAAACAATAAACCACCTAGTAAGAAAATATTTCCGTAGAGATTTGAAATAATTAAGATTTCATTACTTATACCGTAGGTTCCAGCACGCAGTGCCACTGCAAGCCAGGCAATTGCGGTAATCAACTTGTATCTTTGGGCTCCAAATAATTGACCAGCAAAGTTAATACCGATTGCGGTTGTGAGTAGCGCAAGCAAAATTCCAATTGGTGGAAAAGCATTATGAAGAACGGTTCCGATAAATCCAATTACTGCGCCAAAAAATAGAGCGCCAATCGCCTTAAGCAAAGAAATCCGCCTCGCGTCCCTTGGCATCTAAGTTCTTGCTCTTCTCGCCTTTTACCAGGGTGTAATACTCGTGGCCCCAAACTTGATTACCTAAGTTATTTGAGAGTGCAAAGAATGGGCCATCTAATTCAATCTGGGTTGGGTGCGCGGCCATAGCCTTCATCTTTGCATCAATATATTCAGTGCCGTCGATAAGAGTTGTAACAAGTTCATCAGGTTTTGCGAATGGCAGATCATCTGCGCTTTCAGCACCGAAGAAATCAGAACC
>DDMR01000006.1:8350-9408 GCA_002340925.1 Actinobacteria bacterium UBA2541 | reverse complement strand
GCCGCTAAATCAGCTGCTCGCATTGCAACTCGGTGAGCTTGAATATGATCTGGATGACCGTAACCACCAAATTCATCATAAGTAACCAGAACTTGTGGCTTAACCTCGCGAATGATTTTTACCAAATAACTTGCAGCATCATCTAAACCAGCCTGCCAGAAAACATCACTTCGATTATTAGGTTCAGTTCCCATCATTCCGCTATCTCGCCACTTGCGATCAGGGGCTCCTAAAAATCTAAAATCAACAACACCAAGGGCAGCCATCGCATCTGCTAATTCAGTTTCACGATGCGTTCCCAATTGATCTTTATGCGAGCTTGCTAGTTCGGCAAGTTCTGGAATTAAGACTTCGCCCTCTTCGCCTCTAGTGCAGGTAACCAGAGTTACTCGAACACCTTCACTTACATATTTAGCCATGGTCGCACCATTGTTGATAGTTTCATCATCAGGATGCGCATGGACAAGAAGCAGCGAGCGATCAGACATTGATTAACCTAACCGTTAGTAAATAGGGAGCGCTGGATCAATTTGCTTAACCCAAGCAACAACTCCACCAGCAACATGTGTTGCATCAGCAAATCCAGCTTGCTTCAATACTGCTAAACATTCAGCAGACCGAACACCAGATTTACAGTGCAGAATAATTGGAACATCTTGAGGCAATCCCTCAAGAGCGGAACCATTTAAGAATTCTTGTTTAGGAATTAAGACCGAGCCCGGAATTCGAACAATCTCGAATTCGCCAGGTTCGCGCACATCAATAAGCATGAACTTTTCACCGCTATCCATCTTGGCTTTCAATTCAGTAACCGCAATGGTCGAACCAGTCGCAGCTTCGGCCGCACCCTCTGAGAGCATTCCGCAGAAAGATTCGTAATCTGGAAGCAATTGAGTTTGTGTTGGTTTTGCACTGCAGATTGGGCAAGCCGGATCCTTGCGAATCTTTACCTTGCGATATTCCATCTCAAGTGCGTCATAAACAACTAAGTTGCCGATAAGCGGTTCTCCGATACCAGCAATCAATTTAATTGCTTCAGTAGTTTGGATTGAACCAAT
>DDMR01000006.1:0-8228 GCA_002340925.1 Actinobacteria bacterium UBA2541 | reverse complement strand
CCTGGTGGTGGTGGCTCTGGATATAAGCAGCGATAGCACGGACCATGTTCGGCCCAGAACACACTTGCTTGGCCATCAAATCTATAAATAGATCCCCAAACATAAGGCTTCTTTAATAGAACTGCGGCATCGTTAACTAGATATCTAGTTGCAAAATTATCAGTGCCATCAACTATCAAATCGTATTGCGCAAAAATATCCATCACGTTATCTACATCTAGCCTGGTTTCATGCAAGACCACATTTACATAAGGATTAATCTCGGCAATCGCTTCTTTAGCACTTAGCGCTTTGCTCTTACCAATATCTGATTGACCGTGAATTATCTGCCGTTGTAAATTCGATTCATCTACTGTGTCGAATTCAACAATGCCCAAAGTTCCGACGCCTGCTGCCGCTAGATACATCAAGGCAGGAGATCCAAGACCGCCGGCTCCGACACATAAAACTTTTGCATTCATTAAACGACGTTGTCCACTCATTCCTACATCAGGAATTATGAGATGGCGGCTATAGCGACGAACTTCATCAACGCTAAGCGGTGGACCTTCTGTTACCAGTGGCTTTAAGGTGGCCGACACAAATACTCATCTCTTTAATTTTGCCAATTATTTAGTTGGGCAGTTATTACAACGCCCTAATTTTCGCTGATATTCCTCGCAATTCAAAATTGAGAGAGAGATACTTGTTGCAAGTTTCTCGCAGAAACTCGCATTAATAGCGCAATAGACCTACGATTGGCCCAATGAGCACCCCAATGAATATTGATCCCGCTGCAGCAATAAACGGAAATAAAGGGCGCCTTCCTCGAGATGAGCGTCGCGCGCAACTCCTTGCTGCAGCACTCGAAGTTTTCACACAGGCCGGATATCACTCTGCCGCCATGGATGAGATTGCCGACCGGGCGAAAGTTAGTAAGCCGGTTCTCTATCAACATTTTCCATCAAAGCTAGATCTCTATCTTGCAGTTCTTGACCTGCATATTGATTCCTTGGTCTTTGATATTCAAAAAGCAATCGCTTCAACATCTGATAACGCAGCGCGTGTTCATGCCACCGTTGATGCTTATTTTGGATTCATAAACCGCGAAGGTGAAGCCTTTAGATTGCTCTTTGAAAGTGATATGAGCGTTGAGCCCCAAGTTCGTGAACGCTTAAGTCGTATGACTTACGATTCAGCAGCCGCTCTGAGTGCAGTTATTTCTCTTGATACCGGATTAACAAAAGAGGCTTCAATGATGCTCGCTGTCGGCTTAATCGGAACAGCACAGACTTCAGCTCGCCATTGGTTAGAACGTGATGGAAAGTTGGATCGTGAAACAGCGGTCGAATTAGTTTCAAATCTCATCTGGCGTGGAATTTCTGGATTCCCTAAAGCAAATTAATCGATTAAACTAAGAGCATGTCAACTAAAAAAGCCTCATTAGGATCTACAACAGAAGTTCGTATTGGTATTTCAGATTCAACCCAAGAACTTCATATCGAGTGTGAATTAGCGCTAGATAAAGTTATTGAAGCGGTGACGTTAGCGCTAGATTCAGGAAAATCTCTGACCCTTACCGATATCCGTGGCCGTCAAACTATAATAGCTAACAACAAGATTTCTTTTGTCGAAGTTGGACAGAGTGAAGAGCGAAAAGTTGGTTTTGCTTCAGCCTAAAGATTAAAGAATCCTTTAACTGCCTGAACAATCATCTCCACTGCAATTGCTGCAAGAAGTAAACCTGCAATCCTTGCTAGCAAAGTTACGCCTGACTCCTTAATAATAGAGACAATTTTTGTCGAGAACATCAAGGTCAATCCGATTGCTAAATGAACAGCGACGATTGCAGCTGCTAAAGCTAATTTCATAGAAGTAGTTTCAGCATTTTGTACGAAGACGATTGTTGTGACTATCGCTCCAGGACCAGCCAGTAGCGGTGTTCCGAGAGGAACTAGCGCGACATTTACATCCTTAGAGTTATCACTAGAACTATCTCGCCCAGTTAACAGTTCGAGGGCGATTAGCAATAAAAGAAGCCCTCCTGCGCCTTGCAGGGCCTCAACTGAGATATGCAAATAGTCGAGAAGAAACTTTCCAAAAATTGCGAAGACAACAATCACAATTAGCGAAACTGTTGCGCCTTGCCAGGCCATCAGAATTCGTTTACGAGATGGTTCATTTTTAACTAGAGCTAAAAATATTGGGGTTGCGCCAGGTGGATCCATGATGACAAATAGCGTTACGAAAGCTTGAATTCCAAATGTTGTTGCTGAAACTAAGAGGACATCGTTCATTTGCGGACCACTCTTCTTGCATCTGCCTTAGATTCTAAGGCTTCGAAATCTTCGGGCGTAGTCGTAAATTCTGCCAACTCATTTAACTTTCCATTACCGTGGTAGTCACTCGAACCAGTGGCAATAATGCCATATTGCTCGACTACCTCGCGCAGCAATTGACGCTCATCTTCGCTCTGATCGCGATGAGAAATTTCAATTCCATCTAATCCGGCCTCAACCATTGATTTAAAACTATCGATACTTACAGTCCGCCCGCGCAGTGAAGCAAGTGGATGAGCAATAACTGCAACTCCACCAGCTTGCTTAATTAACTTAATTGCATCTTCAGGCGTTGGTGAATAGTGAGAGATATAGTATTTAGAATTATTGTGAAGCAGTTCGGTGAATGCTTCATCTCTACTTGCCACAATCTTCTTAGCAATTAAGGCATCGGCAAGGTGTGGGCGACCAAGAGTTGCACCTGGAGCAAGTTGTGCCAGAACATCTTCAATAGTTATTTCAAATCCAGCTTCATTTAACCGCCCAATTATGCGATTCATTCGAGTTAATCGATTGTCACGAGTAGTGGATAGAACTTCTGCGAGAGCAGTATTTTCACGATCGAATAACATACCAAGCATATGGACACTGGTGCCATCTAAAGTTTGGCAAGAAATTTCTGAACCTAATACAAGAGACATACCTGGTCGCAGATTACTAGTAGCGTCATCCCACCCGGCAACAGTGTCGTGATCCATAAGTCCTAAAACTGAAATTCCACGAGCATGTGCTTTATTTATAAGTTCGCCCGGAGTATCTGTGCCATCACTCGCAAGTGAATGAGTATGAAGGTCAATCATTATCTGGCCGCACTTTCGCTCGTGAAACAAAGATACCGCAGCCTATTAATAGCCCAATAATTCCTGGAATTATTCCAGCGGCAGGAATTTGACCTAGCCAGATAAAAGCAATAATCGCGCTTACTGGAACTTCAAAGAAGACAACCAGTGAAACGATAACTGGCGAAACCCGAGAGAGTGTCATATTGAACATTGTGTGACCCAGGAATTGAGCGCCAATTATCAGAGCCAATACCAACCACCACTGCCGCGCTTGAAAGTTAAAGAGCTCGCTTCCACTTGCAATCGCAATAACAAACCCAGTCACTGCGCAGGTCAGATAACAAACAGTTGTATAAGTAGATGTTGTTAGTTTTTGCTGGGCTTTAGATCCAATCAAGACATACCCGGCTGACAGAGCAGCACCTAATATCGCAAGCAAATCTCCAGCAAAATTGCGCAGGCTAATCTGAAGATCGATGCCGGTAATTAGCGCTACTGAGAAAAATGCAATCAGCATTCCACTCCATGCACGTGAGGGAATTACTCCACCGCGAACCTTAAAGAAAATTGCGGCAAAAATCGGTTGCAAAGCGGTGAGTGCAGTCCCAGTTGCAACACTTGTGTATCGCATTGCAAGAAAGAAACATATGAAGTGCATTGCAAGAAAAAAACCGGCAAGAGCTGACCAGGCAATGGCTCGCTGCTGATCCTTGGTTCGCCACTCTGCTCTTTTAAGTGCAAAGGGAAGCATCATTAACGCGCCACCGAGATTGCGCCAAAAAATTAGTGAGGGCACCGGCATGATGCTAGCTGCGATAACTGGACCAGAAGTTCCAATACCAACCACACCAATAGATAGAAGTCCTAAGTCTTTGGCTCCAGGGATTGCAGTGTGGTCATGTTTGCTCATTAATTAATCATAAACCAGAGCATGCAACCAATTGCGAATCCAACAACTGTAATTATGATCGAATAAATCGTTTTCATCGTGCGAGTAGCTACAAATTCACCCATTAGTTGCTTATCTTTGGAGATGCCAAACATGTAAATCAATAATGGCAACAACAGAACTGCATTAATTACTTGTGTGATAATGAGAATTTTGATTAATGGTGCACCAGGAATCAAAATTAAGAAAGCACTGACTCCGGTTATCAAGCCAAAGGTGAGATAAAAAAGTGGTGCTTCCCTAGGACTGTCATCTAACGCTGCTGGTCTACCAGTTAAATCGCTTATTGAATATGCGGTTGATAGCGGAAGAATCGAAGCAGCAAGAAGCGCTGCGCCAATTAAGCCAATGGCAAATAGTTCTTTGGCTAGGGCCCCGGCCAGCGGTTCAAGAGCAATTGCGGCATCAGCAGCATCATTTATTTGAATCCCCTGCTTATGCAGAGTTGCAGCGCAAGTAACAACCACAAAGAAACCAATTACTCCGGTGAGCAGAGAACCTGTCCAAACATCAACTCTTAGAAGTTTTAAATCATCTTTGGTTAATCTCTTATCAACGGCATACGACTGAATAAAAGCCAGCCCCCAAGGTGCAAGTGTCGTTCCGATTGTTGCAGTTGCAATAAAAATAGCTTCTTCGGTAAATGGGATTGTTGGGACTAGAGCGCCGCGAGCTGCTGCCCCCCAATCAGGTCCTGACATAAAGCCAGCAATTATGTAGGCGATAAAACCAGCGGAGATAATAAAGAAAACTTTCTCAACCGTGGCAAATGAATTACGTAATACCAGAAATGAAACTGCAATCGCAGCCACTGGAACTGTTACATACTTGCTAAAACCAAATAGCTGTCCTGCAGCTGCAATGCCGGCGAACTCTGCAGTCATTGTTCCAACATTTGCAAGAATTAGCGCACCTGCACTTAAGGTTCCCGCTCTTGCACCATATTTCTGGCGAATCAAGCCAATCATTCCTTGGCGAGTAACAACGCCAATTCTTGCAGCTAAATCATGTAAGACAATGAGCGCCAACATCGAAGCAACCAAAACCCAGAGCAGTTGATAACCATAATCAGCACCGAGAACTGAGTAAGTTGTAATGCCTGCAGGATCATTGTCAGCAAGTCCAGCAATAAGCCCTGGACCCATTACAGCCACAAATGCTGCTATTCGAAT
The DNA here is from genome assembly GCA_002340925.1 of Actinobacteria bacterium UBA2541. Classification (GTDB taxonomy): domain Bacteria; phylum Actinomycetota; class Actinomycetes; order Nanopelagicales; family Nanopelagicaceae; genus AAA044-D11. The sequence continues at coordinate 3,007 of DDMR01000006.1, read as the reverse complement.
TTTCTTTGGTGACAGCGTTGTTCTATTTGCCATTAGAGCGCACCACTTCCCTGAGAGAAACCTTGGGTATCTGATGTTGATGCCAGCGCGTCAACCAGATCATCGGCAAGAATTCGACCAACTGGTTTATTTTTTTCATCGACAACAATTATTGAAGATCCACGATTGTTTGCAAATTCATCAATTACTTCATCTAGCCTAGTATTTAAGTTCACTGTAGTTGGATATGGCGGACCCATTAGGGATGACAATTTAGCGCTGGGTTTTGCAGCTATTAACTCGATAATTTGAATGTGATCAAGAAGTTTTCCGCGAGCATCTACTACAACAATGCCATCTGAAATATCGCGCCCTTTATGATCAACTAGAAGTGCTAAAGCTGATGCAACCGTATCGTCTTCGTGAGTAATAAGCATGTGAGAAGTCATGATTCCACCAGCAAGAGTTTCATCGAATTCAACCAGCTTGCGAAGTTGCTTTGCGACCGAAACATCCATCTCCAATAAAATACTTTCACGGTGATTGTCATCTAAGTCACGAAGAACTTCGGCACCTTCATCTGGCTCCATGCGTGAAACCAGTTCGGCAGATCTCTGTGCTGATAAGCCACGCAATAATCCTTGTAACTCTTCATCTTCCATCTCTTCTAACGCATCTGCAGCGAGATCTGGATCGAGCATTTCGATTAAGGCATTTCGTTCACGGCCTGCTAAATCCTCAATCAAGTCTGCCAAATCTGCTGGCCGAAGTTGTCCAAGCGCAGCGCGAGATTCGGTGGATTTAACAACTCCAGTTCCATGTGCCAGCGAAGCCACATTCGCCCAGTCAATAACATGCTTTGGAATTGGTCCACGGCCAAGCGCACCTGGGAAAATTCTGCGAATGAATGCTTTGAATGAAATATCTACCCCCACAACTCGAATTTCACGATCTAGTGGTGCCAAGTAAAGATCGGAAGACCGAACTACCCGGAGCCCATTTACATCGACAATTTGATGGTCTAGAACATCAGCTTCCAACAAGGATTCACCCTCGCGTCTTGTGAATTCTGTCAGGTCCACTTTTGCTGAAGATAATTCAATTTCATTCTGCGCTAACTTTGAAATTCTGGCACCATCAATAAATGATTTGCTCTGACCAACTTTTATGATTAATCCTGATACTGGTGGATATGAATCTTCCCCATGTCTAACTACAACATCTACAAGGCGCCCAATTTCTTTTCCGCCTTGATATTTAACGGGCTTACCAATTAAGCCAGCTAATGAGACCAAAGATTCGCGAATACTTTTACGTTTCAAGGCTAATTCGCTGCGGCCGACGAACCGTTTAGCCACCGTGTTGATGCTCTTTACTGGTGGCGTTCTCATAGCCCAATCTTAGGCGATGTTAAGAGAGGGAGAGCCTGACCCCAACCAGAGACTTCGGCCGAAGGGTAATTTTCTCGACTATCGCCGCGAAAGATTCACTTGCTGGACATGTTGGATCACTTATAACAATTGGATTTCCGATATCTCCACCCTCACGCAGTGCAGGGGCAAATGGAATCTGCCCAATCAATGCAACATCAGCGCCAACTAATTCAGATAGTTGTTTTGCGGTTTCCAATCCGCCACCCGTGCCAAATATCGCAATTGGTTCTCCGCATTTAGCACAAGCCGAGTCCGACATATTTTCGATAACCCCAATGATGTGCTGTTTTAATTGGTGAGCGATTCGTCCAGCACGCTCTGAAACTTCAGCAGCTGCAATTTGTGGTGTCGTAACAACAACAATTTCTGATGCTGGTAATAGCTGGCCTAATGAGATTGCAATGTCACCGGTGCCTGGCGGCAAATCCAATAGGAGTAAATCAAGGTCTCCCCAATAAGCATCGCTCAATAATTGTTCTAGAACCTTATGCAACATCGGCCCCCGAAATGCAACTGCATCTGAACGCTCGGGCTTAAACATCTCCATTGAAACAACTTTTACGCCATATGCCTCGACTGGAATAAAAGTTTGATCAATTGCTGTTGGTCGCTTGCCAACAATTCCCATTAGTCTTGGAATTGAATGTCCGTAAACATCGGCATCCAAAATTCCAACTTTCAAACCTTTCTGCGCCGCTGCAACTGCCAAATTTGCAGTTACCGATGATTTTCCGACGCCACCTTTGCCTGAAGCAATTCCTATTACACGCGTCAACGAATCTGGTTGGGCAAATGGAATGAATTTTTCGCGACCACCATTTAACAACTTCTTAACATTGTTGCGTTGTTCTTCATTCATAACACCAAAGGTCAAGTCAAGAGACTTCACTTCAGTAATCGGTTCGAGCGAATCCGAAATATCTTTCTGCAACCTATCGCGCATTGGGCAACCAGAGATGGTAAGTAAAATTGTTATTGCAGCAACACCATTTACGAATTCAACTGATTGCACCATTCCTAATTCTGGAAGTGGGCGATGTAATTCTGGATCAGAAACACCCTTTAGCGCTTCGTGAATTCTTTCAACTATTGCAGTTGTCATAACAAATCTGGATCAATCTTCGCCGCTTTTTTAATCTCTGCTATTTCGGCTGCAGGTTCGGCCAAAGCTTCATTAACGTGCTTTGAAATAAACTTCTTCGGGTGTAAATCTGAGACAGTCAAATCTTCATAACCGGGCCCAAGATTCTCGCGTAAATCCTTAGTTGCTCCCTGAGCCAGATCGCGAACTCTGCGAATAAGGCTAGCTAAGTCCGAGGTTAATTTTGGAAGTCGATCTGGACCTACCAAAACTGCGGCCAGCATGGCAATTGCAATGAACTCGCCAGCACCGATTCCGAACATTTTCGAATCCTATATCTAATCTCAATTAAATGCATTTATTTTGCAGCGACAAGCACAAGTGAGACTTCTCTGGTAACGCCGTCGCGTTTGAATTTAATTTCAATCTTGTCACCAACGTTAAATGAGCGAACTTTAATGATCGCCTCATCCGCAGTATTTATCGCCTTGCCAGCAATTTCAATGATGACATC
>DDMR01000060.1:7085-7527 GCA_002340925.1 Actinobacteria bacterium UBA2541 | reverse complement strand
CCGATTTCAACAATTGATTTTGCAGAGATTAATCCGGCAATAAAATTGATTAAACCACCAACACCAATTGTTGGATCGGGTGCTCCGATTTCAGCACCATTTTTTCTCGCCTGCTGCATAAAGAAATCTTCATGCGGAAAGTTTTCAGCAAAGGCTGACATGTCACCGCGGTTGGATAACGGCTTCTCAGTGGTCATAGCGAAGTCAACCACTCGATTAGCAATCTAACGCCGAAGCCAGTGCCGCCTTTTGGATTTTCTCCAGAATCATTTTCAGAGCGAGCCGGACCAGCGATATCGAGGTGCACCCATTTTCGATTGCCAGCAAAATGCTCCAAGAAAAGTGCGGCTGTGATCGAGCCGCCGTTAAAATCTGGTTTTTCTGCGGTGTGATTGAAGTCTGCAATTTCACTTGCAAGTGCGGTTTTGTAATCATCAATTAA
>DDMR01000060.1:936-6888 GCA_002340925.1 Actinobacteria bacterium UBA2541 | reverse complement strand
GTGTTAATTACTTCAACTGTGGTTCCACCATAATGAGTAATAACATCAGAAGGTCTCTGCGAAGTGCTAGATAAAGCATTTTCGGCGCACATCAAAATTCCAGTTACCCGAAGCTTTGGAGCATTTGCACCCAATTTTGCAATTGCAATTACTGTGGCTAGAACTGCAGCTGCGCCAGACATGTCGCTCTTCATTCCAACCATATTTTCATAAGGTCGTTTAAGCGAGACTCCTCCAGTATCGAAGGTGATTCCTTTGCCTACCAAAACAACATGTGGCCAATTCTTAGAACCCCGCGGTTCGTATGAAACTTGAACCAACCTTGGTCCGGGTTTAGGAGCAGAATTTCCAACTGCAAGTAGGCCACCGAATTTAGCTAGTGCCGCTCCGCTTTTAACTTCAATTTTAAGTGCAGAATTTTTCGCTTTTGTGACAAGTGCTTTAGCTTGGTTCGCAATCCAGAGTGGATTCTTTATATTTGAAGGGGTATGAATTAAATCGCGAGCAACCCAGACACCTTCGGCAAGCAATCTGGCATCAGATATTTCATTTTTAAAATTTCCGGCCAAGGTAAAACTGGCTGCCTTCAGACCTTTTGGAGGTGGGCTCTTCTGGCTCCAGGAATAACTTGCTAAAGCAATTGCAACAGAATGGTTGCGAGCGCTCTGCTTTGTTGTGACTAGCGCATTTAATATTGCGGATCCAGAGCTCTTAACTTTACGCGATAGCGAAGTTCCAGCCTTGCGTAAATCATCAGAACTATTATCGCCAATCCCCACAAAATAGATCCGAGATATTTTTGCTTCTGGCGCCGAAATTGGAACTTCAATTAATTCACCAGCTTTACCAGTGGCATCTGGCCAATTTAAAAGTAATTTAGTTAGCTCAATATTGAAATATTTCTCAATTGCCTTAATAGCTTTTGGATTGCCCAATTCAAGACCATTATCTGATTTAACAATTGGAACCGCGACAGCGTCATACTCAGAAAAATCGATATCGGAGATTAATAAGCAATCGATATCCGGCAATAGTTTCACGACTTTTGCTTATCCCAATACCCGCAAGGACTTGTTACTTCTTAACGAGGGAGACCGCTGCCTGTAGAGCATTGCCAAGATTTGTGGCTTCTTCAACATTTAACTCGACGACTAAACGTCCGCCGCCTTCTAGAGGGATCCGCATAACGAAACTGCGAGCTTCCTTGGTAACTTCCATGGGTCCATCACCAGTTCGGGGTTTCATGGCTGCCATGTTTTGCTCCTTTTACATTTGGTTGCATTATTGATGATTTAGTGGTGCTTTAAATCTTGGGGGTAACGCAGTGGGTAAGTATCTCGCAAAAGTGGTGGTGAAAGGAAATTGAAAAAATCTCGGGATCAGCCCTGATTTAACGCGGAAAGTAGACGAGATTTGCCGCTCGTGATAACGCTTTGAACCGCGCGTTCTGGGACTCCAAGCGCCTCGGAAATCTCCTTGGCCGACATGGATCGGATGTAATGCATCGTAAGAATAAAACGCTCTTCCTCCGGCAAACTAGCAAGAAGTTCGGAGAGTGCGCCCATAACCCTAGGTTACCCGTCTAACTTAAGGTTTATAAGTAACTAACTTCCGGGTTATGGCTTGCAAGCACGAATTGCGCTTGGAATGTCGCGGCACCAAGCAACTAATTCATTTGAAGTGGCGCCGATGAATTCTTCTTGACTTAAATAATCCAGCGAAGTTTGCAGCATCTCATAAGTTCCAAAAGGATCACATACGACAATGGGTTTTGAGTGGTATCCCAATTTACGACCAACCCAAATTTCAAAGAACTCTTCCAAGGTTCCAATTCCGCCTGGCAGCATTATGAAGGCATCGGAGATCTCTTCAATCTTGGCTTTGCGAGTTCGCATATTTGAAACAGTGAACATTTCGGTAGCTTCTGGATCTGCAAATTCAATTGTTAAAAGTTTCTCCGGAATCACTCCAAAAGTTTTAGCACCACGTTCACGTGCGCCTCGGGCAGCTGCGCCCATCATCGAAACTTGACCCCCGCCCCACACCAAGTCAGCGCCACTGGTGGCGATAGCAACACCAACATCGAAGGCCAGATCAAGATACTTCTGGTCAATACTTGTCGATGCTGAGCAATAAACGGCTATTCGCATAATAAATGAAGTCTAGTATCAGATTGGTTTTGGTAGCGTTATCTCATGAGAAGCGCCTTTGGATTTGGAATCGCCAGCACCACAAATCCTGGCGAAGTTTTAGATGTCTGGTTTGATTCACTCGGAATCGGCAAGCTTGCGGAAAATAATGACCCTGACCTTTCGCAATTTACCGGAGACGATCCAATCCGAGAGGTAACTAAAACAAAGGTTAGCATCGAAATTGATTTAGATGCCCCTCCGAAAGGCGTTGCCGATGCCTATCTAAGGCTTCATCTACTTTCGCATCGAATTGTTAAACCGCATGGCCAATCACTAGATGGAATATTTGGAATTTTAAATAATGTGGTCTGGACATCTGCTGGACCATGTTCGGTTTCAACTTTTAGCTCGGTTGGGCCAAAGTTGCGAGCTAAGCATGGAACCCTTACAGTTTTTTCAGTAGATAAGTTCCCAAGAATGGTTGATTACGTAGTTCCAGAAGGTGTTCGCATTGCTGATGCGGATCGAGTTCGACTTGGTGCCTATCTTTCAAGTGGCACAACTGTCATGCATGAAGGCTTTGTTAATTTCAATGCAGGGACGCTCGGTAAATCTATGGTTGAAGGCCGCATCAGTGCTGGCGTTGTTGTTGGAGATGGAAGTGATATTGGCGGCGGAGCTTCGATTATGGGAACTTTGAGCGGTGGCGGCAAGCAAGTAATCTCAATTGGCAAACGCTGTTTATTGGGCGCAAATGCTGGTTTGGGAATCTCACTTGGAAACGATTGTGTTGTCGAATCTGGAACTTACATAACTGCAGGGTCAAAAATATCGCTTCCAGATAACAGTGTTGTTAAAGCTAGTGAACTTTCTGGTGCAAATAACCTGTTATTCCGACGAAACTCAAAGAGCGGCGCACTTGAGGCGCTACCTAAGACTGGCAGTTGGGGCGGATTGAATTCAGTCCTTCACGCAAATTAATTTTGCTAGTTTTGAGTAGCTAATTCAAACCAAGAAGAAGGTAATTTAACGGCTGATTTAAATGTTCCTACGGGCAAGGTTTTTGTGGTTCCATCACTAGAAATTGCAGTTACATTTAAAACGCTATTTGTTGCAGTTCTCTCTCCTAGTTTGATCTCTATAACATCAATTAAACCAAAGGCTTTCGCCATAACTCTCTGCGAAACCTTCTTCTTCCAGAGTGCAAAATTCTTATTTACTGCAGGATCGATACTCCATGGATCAGGAACACTTACTAGATGCGGAATATCTGTTCCCCAAACATCAACTGGGCGTTGGGTCATTCCGCCCGAAGAAGAAGAGAAGAAAACGCTTACTGGAAGCTGGTTAATAGTTATGGCTAAACCATGACTCTCATCTACCGCAGTTGCATCAACTGCCGCTTTCCAGAACTGACCATATCTAGGTTCGCCCTCTTTGGAATAGCCGACAAAAGCTTGGTCATACATTGAATTGTAAACATGACAGTCGCAGGCTCTTTTAATTGAATTCATTCGCATTAATGCATAGGTGCGGGATGCAATTGCCTGACTCTGCAGCGCTGCTTCTGGCCACGAAGATGGGACTTCAGCAATTCCATAAAGATATTGATCGCGCAATCTCAATAAGTTAGTTGCTTCTATTCGAAATCCAATTCCACGTGCCTTCACCGCCTTTAAGCGGAGATAACCGTGACTGACTTGGAATTTAGTTTTTCCATAATTTACTAAAATAACTGATTGCGGATTGTTCCATCTGATCGTCCAGGTTCTACCGATTCCACCAGGGCCAATAATTGATTTGCCACTTACTGCAAAACTTAGAGGTGTTTCTTGAGGCAACAAGGTAGCAACTGCGGTATCTATTGCAACCGTGGCAGAGTCAGATGGTGGGACAACAATTGAAAGCGCTGTGACTCTATGTGCAATATTCACTCTGATTGTTGCAGTGTCCACGACTGGCGTTACCTCTGCTTTTGGAAAGTAGTAATTAAGAATTTCTACTGCTGATTTCCCTTCAAGTGCCTGGCCCTTTGCGCCATATTGGCTAAGTCCTACACCATGACCAAATCCAGAACCAGTGAAGGTAAAAGACTTTGGGACAACTGCATAAACACTGCTGATTGAGGCCAGAGTGAATAAGACAATTAGCGCCAGATACCGTTTCATTATTCTTGAGCTTCTTCTGCCATCAAACCTTTTGGTGATGACAAATAGCCTGCTCCCCAAACCATATGCATAGTTACTAAAACTGTTGGCAGAATAATTTTCTCTGCGATGCTCTTACCTAAAAATAGTGAGCCAATAAGAATTACTACTAGATAAGTTGCTACTGGAAGAAAAAATATTGGTGATAGAAAAATGCCTAAGATTATGGATAGCGCATTAACAGCTAAGGCAGTTGGTGGCGCCAGGTAACGCAAATTAACGCTTCCCTTGTGGCTACGTGAGACCGCGCGGCGCCAAGTGCCATATTGGAAATATTGTTTAGCAACTGCCTTAATTGTTGAACGTGGTCGATAAGTAACAACCAAGGATGGATCAAACCAGATGACACCACCATTCTTACGTAATCTAAAATTTAACTCCCAATCTTGCGCCCGAGTAAATCTCTCGTCATAACCGCCAGCTTCAAGTAGTGCAGATTTTTTAAAAGTTCCGAGATAAACCGTATCGGCTGGACCAGCGCTGCCTCCGGTATGAAATCTTGAAGAACCAACACCTAGTGGCGAGCGCATCGCGGTTGCAACTGCTTTCTCGAACTTTGATTTACCAACAGCTGCCATGATGCCGCCAACATTTACGGCGCCAGTTTTATTCAGTAACTCTGTTGCATCACGTAGATATGTAGGAGAAATCTCGGCATGTCCATCGATGCGCGAGATGATTGAATACTTTGCACTAGCTATTGCCGCATTCAAACCATTTGCCGTGCGCCCAGTTGGATTATCAACCAGAACAACCCGCGAATCACCTGCGGCTATCTCCTTAGCAATTTGAGTTGTGCGATCAGTGGAAGGTCCAAGGGCCAGGATGACTTCAAAGGGAGCGCTGAAATTCTGGGCCAAAATTGCTGAAACACTTTCCCGCAGGTCTCGCTCCTCGTTGAGAATGGGCAGAACAACCGATACGCCCATCAAACCGTCAGAAACCTGATTCATATCTCCAAGGTTAGTGTTACCTCGCACTAGTATCGGGCAAATGAAGCTTAAAGTTTCCGTAATTGGTACCGGATATTTGGGTGCCACCCATGCGGCCTGTATGTCATCGCTGGGATTCGAAGTAATTGGCGTCGATGTAGATGCTGCCAAAATTGAACTTTTAACTGCTGGCAAAGTTCCATTTTATGAGCCAGATCTAGAGGACTTATTGCAGAAAGAGATTGCTTCTGGCCGACTTACATTCACCACAGATTTCAGCGCGATTGCGGATGTTGATGTTCACTTTATTTGTGTTGGGACTCCGCAGAAAGCAGATTCCTTAGCAGCCGATCTTAAATATGTTGATGCGGCTTTAGATGCAGTCGCCGCAATCTGTAAACCAGGTGCTCTTGTGGTTGGTAAGTCAACAGTTCCAGTCGGAACTGCCGCCAGGCTCCGTGAACGATTGCTAAAAATTAATCCAGAGGCTGATTTAGCTTGGAACCCAGAATTCCTTCGTGAGGGCTTTGCAGTTGAAGATACTCTGCGACCAAATCGTCTAGTTGTTGGTGTAACTAGTGATGCTGCTGAAGCAAAGTTGAAGGAAATTTATGCAAGTAACTTGGCAGAAAATACGCCATGGGTTCGGGCAGATTTGCCGACTTCGGAATTAGTTAAAGT
>DDMR01000060.1:0-871 GCA_002340925.1 Actinobacteria bacterium UBA2541 | reverse complement strand
TATGACCCAAGAATTGGAAACCGCTTCTTGCAAGCCGGAATTGGTTTTGGTGGTGGCTGCTTACCGAAAGATATTCGTGCATTTATGGCACGAGCTGGTGAACTTGGCGCTGATCAGGCACTTGAATTCTTGCGCGAAATTGATTCGATTAATCTACGCGCTAGACAACGTGTAATCGAATTAGTCCGAAAAGATTTATCAGACAATCTTGCAGGTAAGAAGATTGCAGTTCTCGGTGCGGCATTTAAGCCGGATAGCGATGATGTTCGCGACTCCCCTGCGCTAGATATCGCTGCCCAAATTGCAGCAGCTGGTGCCACTGTCACAATTCATGATCCAAAAGCTATTGCTCCTGCAAGGAAGAGATTCCCTGCTCTTGGGTTCTCGGAAGATATTGAAGGCGCACTTGAGGGCGCAGATTTAGTTCTGCATTTAACCGAATGGAAGGTTTATCGCGAACTTGATCCGGCAAAGATGGCCAAGTTGGTAGCAAATCCAATAATGATTGATGGTCGCAATGCGCTCGACCGTGAAGCTTGGATTGCGGCTGGTTGGAAATTTAGGGCTTTGGGGCGCGCAAACTAACGGCTTACTTTGATTTTAGTTTGAAAGACCAAATTCCTAAAGCAACAACAACCAATCCGGTTGCATAACAGAGTGCGGCATATGAGAAGAATCCAATTATCACACCGCCAATTGCGGCGCCTCCTGCGCCCATTAAGTTCATGACTAAATCGCTGGCGCCTTGTGTTGATGGGCGCATTTCTAAACTCACAGTTTCGGATAAAAGTGTTGAGCCCGCAATTAGCGTGAAAGACCACCCGAGGCCAAGGAGAAATAATCCGATTCCTAGTGTGAATGAATCATGGTG
>DDMR01000043.1:1584-4848 GCA_002340925.1 Actinobacteria bacterium UBA2541 | reverse complement strand
TTTCATCATCGCGCATCGGCAAGAACTGCAGAACATCTTTTGGAACTCCGCCAGCCCACAAATGGCTAACGATTTCCCATGCAGTCGCAACTGTTTCTGGAGCAGGTTTCAAGATGACTGTATTTCCGGCTGCGAGTGCCGCACAAAGTCCACCAATTGGAATCGCATATGGGAAGTTCCATGGCGGAACAACCAAGATTGTGCCGAGTGGAGTTGATTCCCCAAAGTTTTCCGCGGTCGTTGCATAGAAGCGAGCAAAATCGATTGCTTCAGCAACCTCTGGATCTGCTTCTGCCACTGTCTTTCCGGCATCACGCGACATCACCGCGATTGTCTCGGCAGTTGCTTGCTGCATCACAGCTGCGGCGGCAAAGAGAATTTCGGCACGCTCTTCGATAGTAAGTGAGCTCCACTTTAGTTGTGCGATTTTTGCAGTCACAATCGCATTATCTACATCTTTCGCTGAACCGACCGAGTAGTGATACCAAACTTTTCCATTATCAGAAGGGTCGTGGCCCTCTTCTTGCTCTTCTGTAAATACTTCTCGGCCATTAATTACAAGTGGAATCTCTTGATCTTTAATTCCTCGAATCTTTTTTATCGCCTTCTCGACTGAAGCTACAAAAAGTGGCTCTGTTGGATCAGCATTTGGTTCGTTTTTAAAGGTTAAACCAGTCACCTGTGAATGCTCAACATGGCGCAGAGTTTCTGTTTTAACTGCGTGGCGATCTGCAACAGACTTTAAAAATCGCTGTTCTTGATCGGCAAACTTGGCTGGATTCTTTGCAATGTCGAATGCTGCCTTCAAATAGTTTTCGTCAGAAGTATTTTCATCTAAACGGCGAACGAGATAAGCAACAGCTGCAGCAAAATCATCCTTACGCGTTACTGGTGCATAGAGCAGAACTGGTTGACCTGAGCGAGTAACTGCAAGTGCTTCTGCATTAGCCATTCCTTCAAGCATTTCAATATCAATCTGTTCTAAAACGTTCCGAGATTTAGCAACCTCGATTGCCAATGTCATATGGAAGAGATTGTGTGACGCAATTCCAATCCGAACTGACTTCGCATTCTCTGGTCGTAGCGCAGCATCTACTAAACGAAGGTATGAAGCATCAACATCTGATTTTGTGCGATACGGAGCTGGGCTCCAACCATGAAGTTCTGCTTCTGCATGTTCCATTGCAAGGTTTGCACCCTTTACTAAGCGCACCTTAATTGTGCCGCCCGACTTTTCATATCGAGCTTTTGCCCAGGTTACTAGTTTGCTAAAGAAGTGGTGTGATTCTGGAAGATAAGCCTGCAGAACGATTCCTGCCTTCATTGCAGAAAATTCATCCTCATCTAAGACTCGCATAAAAGCTGCAACTGTCATTGGAAGATCTCGATATTCCTCCATATCGAGGTTTACAAAGACGCCCTCTTGTTGCGCATTGCGATAAAGAATTCGCATCTTTTCAGAGACGCGATCAATAGAACCATCAAAATCAATAATGATGAGTTGAGCGACAATCGAAGATAGCTTGACTGAAATGTAATTAACTTCTGGACGGCGCATCATTTCAAGAATCGATTTAAATCGTTGCTCGGCTTCATGATCACCAAGAACTGCTTCGCCTAGGACATTGATATTAAGAGAGATACCTTTACTTGTACGCTTTGCTAAGTGCTTTGCAAGCGTCTCATTTTCAGAGGCCAAGATTAAATCTTTGGAAAGAGCACGAACTCGTTTATGGACAAGGCCAACAATCGGTCCCGGAACTATTCGTGACAAGACGCCAATAAAGTGAAGTCCAAGTGCATTTACTGCGCCGAATCCAACCAAGCTTGCCTTCTTGGCTGCGCGACGGAAAATTCGCGAAGAAGATTGCACCGAACTAATTCGCATAACTTCATCGGTAAGAGTTATTGTCGCTTCAATTGCTTTAGGATCTTTAAATAATCGAGCCACCCGCTTACGGCTGGCTTTTTCACGACGATCACGTAACTTTTCAGACTGAGTCAACAACTCTTTAGTCTGGATAATTGCCGTGGCTGCAAGCTTGTCTAGTGCAGCATCAGTCTCAAAGATTGAAGGCATCTGGCAAGGCTATCAAGGGAAATTACAGAACATTAAATCAAATTCTTTCAAGAGCGGAGACGAAGAGATTTGAACTCTTGAAGGGTTTTACCCCTTACCTCGTTAGCAGTGAGGCGCACTCGACCGGGCTATGCGACGTCTCCAAGTGGTGAGGGAAGTTTACAACTAAAAAAGACCCAATTGTTACGCAAGATTAATTCGGTTTTCAGCCCGATTAGCCGTTAATTCAATAAACCGAGCGTTCGTCTCATCGCTTCCCCGAGACCAAGCCTCTGCTTCTTCACGAGTTTTCCCATAACGAACATGGCGAGCGATAAGTCTTTCAATTCTAATCTCATCATCAATTTCAATAAACCAGGTGTGGTCTAGCAATTGATAAATCCCATTCCAACCGTGAGCTTCTGAGAACAAATAATTGCCTTCAATTACTACAACTTTTGATTCTTTAGGAACCATTCCTTCATCCGCTATTGATGCTTCAATTTCACGGTGGAAGATTGGAAACTTATGGTCAACACTATGATCGATTTTCACGCTCTTAATAAGTGAGGTAAAGCCTTCTACATCAAATGTCTCGGGTGCGCCTTTTCGTTCACGGCGACCCAAAGAAATCAATTCCTCATTACTTAAATGGAATCCATCCATAGGGATTATGGAAACTTCATGAGATTGATATTTACTTTGTATTTGCTCGACAACTGTTGATTTTCCGGCACCAGGTTTTCCCACAATCCCAATTAAGGTTCGGGGGTTGTGGCCACCCAACAGTGATTGAATCTGTTCGAAGAGGAGTTCGATACTCATGCCTCGAATATATCCAAGTTGGTGATTTGATAGAACTATCTTCTAGGAAGGGTTAGGCTTAAACCATGAATGAATCAAAAGATGGCAGCCGTAAATATGATGCGGCTAATCCGCGTGGACTAGCAGAATTTATGAAGACCGGTTGGGCACCAACTCCGCTTGAGGGAATTGTTCCAAGCGAGGCTATCCCATTTGTCAAAGTGCGAATTGAAAAACTCTCGAAGAAATATCCGGGCAAGCGAGTAATTATTCCAGCTGGTGGACTGAAAACTCGAAGCAGCGATACTGATTATCGCTTCCGCGCACATTCGGCATTCTCTTATTTCACGGGGATAACTGCAGGAGATGCAGTTCCAGATTCAGTCTTTATTCTTGAGCCG
>DDMR01000043.1:0-1502 GCA_002340925.1 Actinobacteria bacterium UBA2541 | reverse complement strand
ACCGAGTTTTATCGGGATGCTAAATATGGCGAATTTTGGGTTGGTCGTCGAATGACTTTGGAAGAAACCGAGCGCAAATACGGCCTTGCGGTGCGACAGGTTGAGGATCTAGATAAGTTTTTGAGCAATGAAAAGCCAACTGTTTATGTAAGAGGCGAGAACAAGGTCGTAGATAAGAAATTATCTAAAGATAAAGAAGCAACTGCAGAGTTAGTCACTTATCTCTCTGAGATTAGATTGATTAAAGATTCGTACGAGATTGCTGAAATGCAGAAAGCGGTTGATGCTACAAACCGTGGCTTTGCCGATATGGTCCGGGTTTTTGATGTCGCTACTGAGACAAAACGTGGCGAGCGGGTGATTGAAGCAGCTTTCTTTGGCCGGGCCCGCGTTGAAGGAAACGAACTTGGATACGACACCATCGCAGCTTCAGGCGCACATGCCTGTATTTTGCATTGGATTAGAAACGATGGCGAAGTTAGAAACGGTGATTTAATTTTGATCGATGCCGGTGTTGAAGTTGAATCGTTTTACACTGCAGATATCACAAGAACTTTGCCGATAAATGGAAAATTCTCACCAGCCCAACGCGAGATTTATATGTTGGTATATGAAGCACAGAAAGCTGGTTTTGCAGCAGTTAAACCAGGAGCAAAATTTAAAGATATTACAAATGCATCGCATGAAGTTTTAGCTAAAGGTTTAGAGAGACTGGGTGTGCTTCCAGTTTCTGCGGCCGAGTCTCTTGATCCAGATATGGGATTACATAAGCGTTGGACGGTGCACGGTGTAAGCCATATGTTGGGAATAGATGTTCATGATTGCAACGAAGCAAGAGTCGAGCAATATCGAGATGGCGTTTTAGAGGCCGGAATGATTCTTACTGTCGAGCCAGGGCTTTACATCCATCCAGATGATGAACTGTTTTCGGCCCAGTATCGCGGTATCGGAGTTCGAATTGAAGATGATGTTCTCGTTACCGAAACAGGTTGTCGAGTTTTATCTAATAAGTTACCAAGTCACCCAGATGAAGTTGAAGTCTGGATTTCTAATTTAACTAAAGCTAACTAACTAATTGCACTCCGGCCCAGGCGGCAAGAAGTCCAAAAACTAGTGAAGCGCCAACATTTATTAGTGCATCCTTATAGCGACGTAATTCGTAGGCTAGATACAGATCCAACATAAAGGTGGACCAAGTAGTAAATGCACCAGCAAACCCAATTGCTAGTAGGCCATTTACACTTTCCGACGAGTTGAAAGTTAAGCCAATTAGGAAAGATCCTAGGACATTCACAGAAAACGTTCCGTAAGGTTTTGTTGTAAACCTTCTTAAGTATTGATCAATCGCATATCGGGCAGGGGCGCCAATTGATGCTCCAAGAATTATCAGCAGCGTATTCATTTGCGCACCGGAATTATTTTTCGAGCAATAGGTAGGACCACGACAACAATTAGCAAACTTAGAACTACGGTTGTTGCAAGATAGAGAAATCCGCCGTCAG
>DDMR01000101.1 GCA_002340925.1 Actinobacteria bacterium UBA2541 | reverse complement strand
ACAATCGTTCCAGTTGCGGCAATTGATGCAGTGGTTGAAGCGGTAATCGAAAAGAATTCTGGCGAGAACTTATTCCGCAAGGCAGTTAAAGAGGGAATGTCCCCTAGCGCCGCCTTTGCGAAATATGGCGTTCTTTAATTTAACCCTTTAGCGAACCAGAGAGCAGACCGCGCAAGAAGTAGCGGCCCAGGAACATGTAGACCAACAGCGTTGGAATCGAAACGATTAACGATGCTGTCATGTTGTTTCCGTAATAGACCTGGTTACCAGAACCGGTAATAAAGTTAAGAGCAGTTGTTGCAACCGCTAACTTCGGCGAGCCACCAGTTAAGAAAATTGCGAAGAGGAAGTCGTTCCAGGCTGAAGTGAACTGCCAAATCAACACAACCACAAAGCCGGGTATCGATAGCGGCAAGATGATTGTGCGATAGATATGAACCATGCTGGCGCCATCAACGCGGGCAGCTTCGATTAATTCATTTGGAATACCTTGGTAATAATTGCGGAAGATCAAGGTGCAGATTGGGATTCCATAGATAACGTGAGCAAAGACCAGAACATAAATAGTGCCACCGATGCCGGCCCACTTATTGAATTGGGTAAGTGGAATCATGATTGCTTGGTAAGGAATAAACATTCCAAATAAGAATGTTGTGAAGATTACGGTTGAACCCTTAAAACGCCACTTCGCAAAAACATAACCATTAATTGATCCGATGACTGCAGAAATGATTGATGATTGAAGAACGAAGAAAAGTGTTCGTCCCATTGGTTCGCGCAGAATTTCCCAAGTTGGGCCCCAGGCTCCAAAATCTAGAGAGGTGGGTGGGATAAATGCCGCTGATTGGGTTACGCCTGTAATTCCCTTTATTGAGTTAATGACCATGATGTAGATCGGCAACGCTGCAATAATAAAGAGAAGTCCAAGTGCGAAGTAACGGAAGACCAACCAGAATTGGCCAGCGCCATCGAGCTTCTTCTTATTACGCGAAATATCCTTAGATTGCGTAACGCGGGATGCGATATCAGAACTCATTTGTTCGCCTCCTCAGTCTTGTTTACATAGATTAGATATGGAATAACTACTACTGCAATCAATATCAGAATCACGACTGCGATTGCGGCGCCCTTGGCATAATTTTGGAAGTCGAAGATGACTTGCCACATATAAATCGCAAGCACCTTTGTTACATAACCCTTGCCGGAAATACCGTAAATTAAATCGAAGACCTTCATCGAGATGTGGCCCAGAATGATTAGAACAGTTAAGAAGGTTGGGCTTAGTTGTGGGAATAAAATATGGCGATAAATCTTGAATTCAGAGGCGCCATCAACTCGGGCAGCTTCACGCAGGTCATCTGGAATTCCACGGAATCCGGCCAAGAAGAGCGCCATCACATAACCTGACATCTGCCAGATAGCCGGAAGTGCCATGGCATACATCGAACCCTTTTCCGAGGTATACCAACTATTTTCAAGCGAACTTAAACCAACTTTATTAAGAATTAAGTTAAGGCCAGTTGCTTTCTCGCCTTGTGCTGAATCCATCAGCCAACGCCAAGAAGTTCCCATTGCGATAAAAGAAATCGCCATTGGATACAAGTAAATTGAACGGAATAAACCTTCGCCCTTGATGCCCTTTTCGAGGAGCAGGGCCATAATGAGACCAGAAATCAAAGTTCCGATCATAAAAACTAAAGTGAATTTAACTAGGTTTGAAAATGCGTGGGTAAATTCTGGATCTTCAAGGAGCCCGGTATAGTTTTTTAAACCAGCCCAGCTATTGTCCTTGTTCCAAGCATTTGTGCGATTACTGAAAGAAAACTTAAGGGTCCAACCGATCATTCCGTAAACAAAGATAGCCATCGCAATAATGGATGGGAGAACGAATAAGAAGCCGCCCCATGGGCTCTGGATGCGTTTCCTAGAACTTTGCTTAGGTGTTTTGGAACCTTTGACTTCAACTTTAACCGAGCCCTTAACTGCCACCTAAACACACACCTCTCAAAAACTTAATCTGCATAAAACTTTGGCGAGCGCGGACTCTTTCGCGAACTCTAGCCAACTTACTTCAGAAACTTCTACTCTTTTTACTTCTTTTTAGCCCCTCTTAGTGCAAATTCTGGTGAGGCCATTTCGGGCCCCACCAGAACTCTCTTGCAATTTACTTCAGCTCAATTAACTTTTAATTAATTAAGCCTTGTCAGCGGCGTAAGCAGCAACTAGGCCAGTTACAAAACCAGCTTTGTCCTTAGCTCCACCGATGTAGAACTTACCTACAGCAGAGTTAAGTGCAGCCATTCCTGCGTTGCCATAGTTAACGCCGTGAACTGTTGAACCAACTAGGGTGTCAACTTTCCATGACTCCATAGCAGCTTGTAGGTAGGCGTCGAACTTAGAAGGATCTGAGTCAGTACGAACTGAGATAGAACCCTTCTTAGGGTTGAACGCATCTTGTCCTGCAAGTGATCCGCAAACCTTCAACCATGCAAGTCCTGCAGCACGGTTAGGTGCGCCAACTGGCAATGTGAATGAGTCAGATAGCCATTGGTAAATGCCATCAGTACCTGGACCTGGAGCCCATGTGTAGTCAGTTCCAAGAACTAGACCTTCTGATTGCCATTGTGATGAAGCCCAGTCACCCATGATGAAGAAACCGGCTTTGCCTGAAGTTACAAGCTTTCCAGCATCTGGCCAGTCAAGTGACTTGCTTGAGTTACCGTAAGAAAGAATCTTTGTTAGGTAATCAATTGCCTTTGAAACTTCTGGACCATCCCAAGGAGTTCCACCCTTCCATAGACCATTGAACTTCTCAGAACCCATAGATGCTAGAAGTACATAGTCGAATAGGTGAGCAATTGCCCAGTCGCCTTGACCTGCAAGAGCGATTCCGTCAATTCCAACCTTCTTGAACTTCTCCATGTCAGCAATCATTTCATCGAGTGAACCTGGTGCCTTAGTGATTCCAGCTTTTGCTGCTGCTGCTGGGTTCCACCAAAGAACGTTTGAACGGTGAATGTTTACTGGAACTGAGTAGATCTTTCCATCAACTGTAATTGTCTTGATTAGATCTGCTGGGAATACTTTGTCCCAACCTTCTGCCTTATATAGCTCAGTTAGATCTTCAAGTTGTCCAGCTTTTACATATGATGAAAGTTCTTCACCAGCATGTGCTTGGAAAGTATCAGGTGGGTTACCTGCTTCCATACGTGATACAAGAACACCCTTTGCGTTTACACCAGCTGCACCAGCAACTGAAGCGTTAACGAAAGTTAAATCTGGGTTCTGGGTTGTGAATTCTGTAGTCATACCTTCTAGACCAGCAGCTTCGCCGCCTGATGCCCACCAGGTAAAGATTTCAAGATTTCCGCTTGCCTTGCTTGTGTCTGTTGCTGAATCAGATCCTGATCTAGTTACAAAAAATGCAACCAAAGCAATCGCAACAACACCAGCAATAACAATCGCTAGTTTTGAGTTCTTTTGCATTTATATCCATTCTCTACGTAGATAAAGTGTGCAGCTCTGCTACACAGTCCGAATTCTTGTGGGGCACACAGGCTAGGTCAAGTCGCTTTTAAGGCAATTTCGTAACAGTTCTGTTACCCAAACTCAGATATCGTCCCGATTGATGAGAAATTCCGGGGCATACCCGAATGTATCGACAAATGCCTGACTGGAGAGCGGGGCGCTGTGGCCGGGCAGGGGGCTTCGGATCTCGGTCTTGGGGTGGAACTTTTGCATGAGCTCCATTGTTGGCGCCTTGGCCATGATGTCGGGGGCGGCAAAATTGTAAACGTGCGAACCCTTTATATTTGATTGCAGAACAATTTCAATCGCTTTTACTGCATCACGCAGATCTAAATAGGTCCACAATATTTTCGCGACAATACCTTTTGGAAATCTTGGATCTGGTGGCAGGTTATCTTCGTCATTAAAACGCCTAGCGAGTTCTAAAGTTTTCTCTGGGGTATTTGTCCA
>DDMR01000068.1:31386-35609 GCA_002340925.1 Actinobacteria bacterium UBA2541 | reverse complement strand
CGATCTTCTGGTTGATCAGTGCGAACTTCTATTGTCGCCTCACCCAGTACTCCATGTGCGCGACCAATTCTGGCAACGACAAGTTGCACTATTAGCGAGCCTCGTCTGCCTCGATGAGATCTACTCGAACTGAGCGACCAGCAATTGCGCTGACCACAGTTCTAAGTGCACGCGCAGTGCGACCATTGCGGCCAATCACTTTGCCAATATCATCTGGATTTACTCGAACTTCTAGTGTTGTCCCACGACGATGATCTTTTGTTGTAATAACAACATCATCAGGATTATCAACAATCCCCTTAACTAAATGTTCTAGCGCTTCGTCAATCATTGTTGTTCAGCTACCGCTTCTGCTGGAGTTTCAGGAGTTTCAGTTGCGTTAGTTTCAACTGAAGCTGGAACCTCTGCCTCGACTGTTTCGGTTACAGCTTGGACATCATTCGATTCTGCAGGGGCTTGGACATCAGATTGGACATCAGCTACGGCTTCGACAGGCGCTGCCTTGGCAGCTAACTTCTCTGCAGCCTTCTTCTTCATTGTTGTTGCGCCATCTGCTGGCTCATTCATTGCATCCTTTACGGCTGCTTCATAAGCAATGCGCTTGTGTGGCTTCTCAGCAATTGTCTTAAGTGTTCCTTCGCTTCCAGGAAGACCCTTGAACTTCTGCCAGTCACCTGTAATTTTTAATAGCGCAGCAACTGCTTCAGTTGGTTGTGCACCAACAGATAGCCAATATTGCGCACGGTCAGATGTAACTTCAATTAGTGAAGGCTCTGAACTTGGTGAATAACGGCCGATCTCTTCGATTGCACGTGAGTTACGAGCAGCACGTGAATCTGAAACTACGATACGAAAATGTGGAGTACGGATTTTTCCCATACGCATTAATCTAATTTTTACGGCCACGAAGGCTTTCTCCTTGTTTTAAGCGGTGCTAATTCTCTTGCGACAGTGGGAGCGTCACTCGAAAAATAAAACCTGTTTTCAAAATATCTTCCGCCTATTGGTGAAGATCGCTTGGGGGTAGAGGGCCCCTTGCACGGTGCCAATCTTGCCAGCCCTGCGCTCATTACCCAAATTCAGCTCTCTAGCTCTCTAGCGCCCGCTTCGCTGGATTTCCCGAACGAGACTTCTTCTTATTTACAACCTTTGGGGCTTGTGGCAATGGCATTCCAGGTGGCATTCCAGGCGGCATCTGCATTCCAGGTGGCATCTGCATTCCCCCCTTGCCAGTGCGCATCTGCTTCATAACTTTCTGGGCTTGAGTAAATCTCTCTACAAGTGAATTGACATCTGAAACCTGACGGCCAGAACCATTTGCAATTCGCATTCTCCTAGATCCATTTAAAACTTTTGGATCATTTCGCTCAAGCGGCGTCATTGATTGCACAATCGATTGCGTCTTCACCAGTTCGCCTTCATCAAATTGCTCTAACTGCTTCTTCATGGCACCAGAATTTGCTCCGGGAATCATGCCTAACAACTTTGTCATCGAGCCCATTTTTTTCATTGCCTCTAGCTGAGCCAAGAAATCATCCAATGTGAAATCTTCGCCGCTGGCGAATTTGTCCTCTAACTTAGCCGCGGTATCGCTATCGAATGCGCCCTTAGCTTGTTCGGCGAGAGTTTGAATGTCGCCAAGTCCCAGGATGCGAGAGGCCATTCGATCCGGATGGAATAGATCAAAATCATTAACAGTTTCACCAGTTGCGGCGAACATAATTGGCTTACCAGTGACTTGCGTAATTGAAAGTGCGGCGCCACCACGAGCATCACCATCTAATTTAGTAAGAACGATTGCATCAAACCCAACACCCTCAAAGAAAGCCTGGGCGGTGCGGACTGCATCTTGGCCAACCATTGCATCAACAACATAAAGAACTTCGTCCGGCGAAACTGCATCTCTAATCTGCTTCGCTTGCTCCATAAGTTGGGCATCAACACCAAGGCGACCTGCAGTATCAACAATTACAATGTTATGTAATTTATCTTCAGCAAATTTCACGCCAGCTTTGGCAACTTTGACTGGATCGCCCACACCATTTCCAGGTTCTGGTGCAAATACCGGAACCCCGATGCTCTCGCCAACAACTTGAAGTTGTGTAACAGCATTTGGACGTTGCAGATCTGAAGCAACCAAGAGCGGAGTGTTTCCTTGGACCTTCAAATAATTTGCGAGCTTTCCGGCCAGCGAAGTCTTACCCGCGCCTTGTAAACCTGTAAGCAAAATAACCGTTGGTGGCTTCTTGGCAAGTCGAATTCTTCGGGCGCTGCCACCAAGGATTTCAATTAAAAGTGAGTTAACTATTTCAAAGATGGCATTTGCAGGGTTTGTTGACTTGTTTAAATCTGTCAACACTTCTTCAGCCCTGGACTTTAATTGCTCAATGAAGAAATCTACAACGCTTAATGCAACGTCCGAATCCAAGAGTGCGCTTCGAATTTCTAAAGCGATCTCATCGATATCGCCAGGTTTTAACCTTCCCTTACTGCGAAGTGAGGCGAATGCGCCTTGGAACTTTGCGGATAAGGATTCAAACATGGGTGGAGATTACTAGTTAAAGGTGAGTGATTAAAATATTTTCAACTTTTGTCGCAAGTAATTGCGCACGCTCTCCAGTCAGAGGTTGCCCCTCCAGATCGGTCACATAAAGGGTGTCAAAAGCCTCTGCTCCCAAGGTCGAAACAATTGCCGATTTGATATCCACGCCGAACCTAGAGATGGCGCGAGTTACATTAAATAAGATTCCCGGGCGGTCATGCATTCGAACCTCAATTATTGTTGCATTGGTCGCAAGATCATTTGCAGCAAACACAACCGGCGGCGGAGTAGGAATACCGGGATGCTTACGATAATTCTCATTTCGCTCCTCGATCTTGCGTCCGAGATCTAGTTCGCCCGATAGCGCCTTCTTTAATTGGTCAGTCAGCTTCTCGGCCGATGGCAGTTGAGCATTTGCATCTAGTTCAACAATCCAGCGCATGACTGCAATTTCATTTGTGGTTCGAGTCTTGGCGGAACGAACATTAAATCTAGAAATTGTCATCAGACCTGCGACAGCAGAAAGCAGACCAGTCTGGTCCTTTGCGATAATCTCAATTTCAATGTTATCTAGAGATTCTGCGTTATTTTCGTTACTTAAGATGGTTATCGAAATATCATCAACCAAGCTTTTAGTCGGAACTAAATCTGGTTGAGAGACCGGTTTAATTCCAGCCATGGCCGCAAGACATTTGCCTACCAAAGTCGAAACTAGGCCCGCCTTCCAATCACTCCATGCACTCTTACCAGTGGCTTCGCCATCAGAAATACTTAGCGCGTGAAGAAGCTGTAGCGCTTCTGGCTCTTTGATTTTTTCAACGACAAAACCAATAGTCGCAGGATCTTCCAGATCGCGACGAGTTGCAACAGCTGATAACAATAAATGTTCTTTGACGAGCAAAGCGATGGTCTCGCAATCTTTCTCGTCGAAACCCAGCCGCTTAGCAAGTGGTCTGATTAATTCCTCGCCGTAATCGCAATGATCTTTTTCAGGAAAGCCTTTTCCAATGTCATGAAAAAGTGCGGCAACGAGAAGTAAATCAGGCCTGGTAACTGTTCTAGTTAAAGCGGCAGCATGAACAGCAGTTTCGAGCATATGTCGGTCAACTGTGTGGCGGTGTAAAACATTTCGCTGGGGCAAGAATCTGACATGCGACCATTCTGGAATCCATTTTTCAATAAGCCCATCTTGGTCCAGTGCTTCGAAAACTCGAATCATTGGTGAGCCTGCGCCAATGAGTGAAACCAGATCATTTAAAACTGACTTCGGCCATGGATTAGGAAGCGAAGAAAATTTCTCGGACAAGAGAACGCAAGCATCAATCGAAAGCGGCAATCCGCGCTGGGCGGCAGCGGCAGCGGCTCTTAAACCAATTGCCGAATCGTTCGATATGTCATAGCCATCTTCGATTGTTACTTCAGAATTTAGAATTACTAATCCTTGATCAATCTTCTGATCTTTTCTGCGACGAAGCCAACTCTGCCCACCTTTTGAATCTATTCGATGCCAAGTTAAATCCATTAAATAATCAACAGCCCGAGCTGCTTTAGCTACATCTAGCATCAGGGCATCTGCATCTGCATAACCCATTACCGAAGCAACCCGATCTTGTTCGGTTAGCAACAATAAGTCCCGAGCCCTTAAATTATCGCCATGCAATACATCTCTGACATTTGCAAG
>DDMR01000068.1:30644-31268 GCA_002340925.1 Actinobacteria bacterium UBA2541 | reverse complement strand
CGGAGTGCATTTATATCTCGAAGTCCTCCGCGAGCTTCTTTAAGGTCGGGTTCCAAGAGAAATGCTAGTTCGCCAGATCGGTTTTCACGTTCTTGAATAGATTTTCGCAACTTCGGCAGAAACTTTTCTCGACTCTTCCGCCAATTTTCAAGCGCATCAGCTGCAACTTGATTTGAAAGTTCAGATTCACCAGCAATGTGGCGCAGATCCAGCAAGCCAAGTGCGACCCGGATATCTTCATTTGCAACCTCACGAGTTTCGCTCCGAGTCCGGACCGCATGATCAATTGCCCGGCCTTGATCCCAAAGTGGGTAGAGAAATGCATTAATAAATTCAGAAATTGCTTGAGGTTTCTCACTGCCATTATGCAGAATTAATAAATCTAAATCAGATGCTGGAGATAACTCACCTCGACCATATCCTCCGACTGCTGCTAATGAAACAAGCTCAGGTTTGGTGAGATATTTACTTGCGCAATCCAAAAACGAAACCCGGAGCGCCTTATCGATCTGATTGGATCGATCGCGACGCTCACGGGTTCCCACGGAGTTACTCTACTTATTCTTAAATAGCGTCAGTGCCGCGCTCTCCAGTGCGAACACGAACGATATTGTCTACCGGCGA
>DDMR01000068.1:13774-30463 GCA_002340925.1 Actinobacteria bacterium UBA2541 | reverse complement strand
CCACGATAGACCTCGGTATGTCCACCTTGACGACCAAAACCGCTGGCCTCTGAAACTGTCATTCCGGTTATTCCGAAGGCAGTTAGTGCCTCCTTCACATCATCTAACTTAAATGGCTTGATGATTGCAGTAATTAGTTTCATAGTGATGATCCTCCTCTTGAAGAGCTATAGGTTTCGTAGGCTGATTCAGCATGGAGTTTGAGGTCGATTCCTTCGACTTCAATCTCTCTGCTAACTCGCAAGCCGATTGTCTTATCGAGCGCGTAGCCAATTATCAGAGTTGCAATGAAGGAATATCCAAGCACTGCACCTGCGCCAATAATCTGCTTTATTAGTTGTTCGGTTCCGCCACCGTTGAATAGTCCAACATCTACGCCAACGACTCCGATCATCACTGTTCCAACAATTCCACCAACTAGGTGAACTGCTACAACATCAAGTGAATCATCGATGCCAAGCTTGAACTTTAAGCCAACCGATAGCGAACAAAGAACACCAGCTAGAGCGCCAATTATTAGCGCACCGCTTGCATCTACTGCTGCACATGCTGGAGTAATTGCTACAAGACCTGCCACAACACCTGATGCGGCGCCAAGACTTGTTGCATGTCCATCACGAATCTTCTCTACCAGTAACCAGGCCAGTAGCGCGGCAACTGTTGCACCAATTGTATTTAGCAGTGCTAGTCCGGCAGTTCCATTAGATCCAACTGCAGATCCAGCGTTGAAGCCAAACCAACCAAACCAGAGAAGTGCGGCTCCAAGCATTACCAGTGGAAGTGAGTGTGGACGCATTGCCTCTTTACGCCAGCCAACACGCTTTCCAAGAATAATTGCTAGAGCTAAGCCAGCAGCGCCCGCATTGATGTGAACTGCGGTTCCACCTGCAAAGTCGAGTGCACCAAGATCATTTGCAATCCAACCACCAGTCTCTGCGACAAAGTCATCGAAGGCAAATACCCAGTGTGCAACTGGGAAGTAAACGAGTGTGGCCCAAAATGCAGCAAAGACCATCCAAGACCCAAACTTTGCACGATCAGCAATTGATCCTGAAATCAGTGCGACTGTTATTGCTGCGAAGATACCTTGGAAGGCGATAAACACCGCGGCTGGAATTGTTCCAATTGCAGCATCGGCATTATCTAAGCCATTTAAGAATAAGAACTGAGTTGGATTACCAACTAGACCACTTCCACCAATTGAATCACCAAAGACCACTGAGAAACCAACGATGATCCAGAGCACAAAAACTATTGCGAGTGCGCCAAATGACATCATCATCATATTTAGAACGCTCTTTACTCGGACCATGCCACCGTAAAAAAGTGCCAAGCCTGGGATCATTAGTGTTACAAGTCCTGTACTTATAAGCATCCAAGCTGTGTCACCAGAATTGATAACAACTTCTTCCATTACAAACCCCTTTCACGCATAAGCCTCGCCATTGAGATATCCGTAGGGTCGTGGGGCCTGGTTACATCAGATGCCCTGGCAGATTACGAAATGGTGAAAGCTTTGGGACTTGTGTTACAAACTGGTTACATCCGGGCTGGGCTAGCTAAAAAGCCCGTTCAGATACCGCGCTGGGTCAAAGGCTTCTAAATCAGCCGCACTCTCCCCGGTCCCAATGAATTTAATCGGGATCCCGCACTCGCGCTCGATCGCCAGGGCGATGCCGCCCTTTGCCGAACCATCCATCTTGGTCAAGATTAATCCAGTTACCGCAACACTCTCCATAAAAATTTTAGCCTGCACAATTCCGTTCTGACCGGTCGTAGCATCTACAACCAATAAAACTTCATCGACCGGTAAGATTTTTTCAATAACTCGTTGAATCTTTCCAAGTTCATCCATCAATCCAGACTTTGTGTGCAAACGTCCAGCGGTATCTATAATTAAATAATCAATATTTGCCGCTTTCGCCATGGTCGCTGCTTCAAATGCAACTGATGCCGGATCGCCATTTGCAGGTCCAGTAACAACTTCTACTTCAAGACGACTTCCCCATGTTGCCAACTGTTCAACTGCAGCTGCGCGAAAAGTATCTGTTGCTGCAACTAAAACCGAGTGCTTGTTCTGCTTTAAGAATGAAATTAATTTTGCTGTTGATGTCGTTTTACCAGTGCCATTCACGCCAACTATCAAAATGGTTGTTGGTCGATCACTGTTGGATGGAAGATTGCGATTGCCGTTACTTAACCAGGCACTGAGCGCATTTGTTATTGCAGTAACAATCCCATCGCTCTTTGATTTCTTCGCTAACTCAATTATCTCTGCAGAACTTTTGGCTCCAAGATCAGAAGCAATTAGCGCCTCTTCAAATTCTTGCCAATCCCCGGCAGAGGTAGAACCACCACGAATTTTCTGTAAGAGCTTGCTAAATAGCGCCATTGCATTTCACTAGTAAAACTAGTTAGCGCTTTCAGATTCCCGGATACGTTGCGAAATAACCTCTGAAACTCCATCGCCACGCATTGTTACTCCATACAAAGAGTCCGCAATTTCCATGGTGCGCTTCTGGTGAGTGATAACGATCAACTGTGACTTTTCCCGAAGCTCTTCAAAAATGCCTAGCAAACGTCCAAGGTTTGTGTCATCCAAAGCCGCTTCAACTTCATCCATCACATAAAACGGGCTTGGCCGTGCTTTAAATATTGCAATCAGAAGAGCGACAGCTACGAGCGAGCGTTCGCCACCAGATAAAAGTGAGAGTCGTTTAATACGCTTCCCAGGTGGTCGGGCTTCAACATCCACCCCTGCCATTGTCATGTCTTCTGCATTGGTCAATATCAATCGACCATCTCCACCTGGGAATAAACGTGCAAATATCAATTCAAATTCGCGAGCAGTGTCATCAAATGCCTCTTTAAATATTTGCTGCACCTTGTCATCGACTTCTTTAATAATGTCTAAGAGATCACGCTTGGTTTTCTTCAAATCCTCTAACTGTTCTGCCAAATAGCGCAGCCGCTCTTCCAGAGATGAATACTCTTCTAGGGCCAGTGGATTAATTTTTCCAAGCAGAGCAAGTGAGCGCTCAGCTTGAGCAAGGCGCTTCTCTTGCTGGTCTCGGCGGTACGGAATCAAATCGCCAGGAACAAAATTTCCTTCGCTATCTTCCACAAATGTTGGAACATCATTGGCCGGACCATATTCATTGACAAGAGTTGTTACATCTACACCAAGTTCTTCAATAGCTTTCTGTTCAAGCACTTCAATCCGAAGTCGTTGTTCGGCTCGGGCTATTTCATCTCGGTGGACGCTAGAAGTTAGAACATCGAGCTCTGCGGTTAACTCGCGACTACTAACACGCAAAGCAAGGATTTCACTCTCACGTTCAGAGCGAGAGATCTCTAATCTTTCACGTTCAGTTGAAGCTTTAGCGATTGAAGATTCGATTTGAATCAGTGCTTCATATGAAGCATCGGCGACACCTTGGGCAGTCAGTGCTGCCAACCCACGTTGTTCTCTACGACTTACTGCGCGAGTTGCAGAATCTCGCTCGTTCTGAGCGGCAGCTTCCAATGCATCCGCTCTAGCAACCAGAGCCGTAACGCGCTCTTCCAATGTTCGCAGATTAAGTCGGGCTTCAACTTCAGCTGATCTAGCAGCAGAAACTTTGGAACGTAGATCTTCTAAGTGAGTTAAATCTGGATTTGCTGGGGCCTGGTGTGATTCAAATTGAGAGATTGCCGCATTTAAATCTGCTTCATCAGATTCACGTTGTGAATTCGCCTCTGTTAGTGAGACCAAGATTCGCTCGACTTCGCTCTGCGCATTCTTCACATTTTGACCCGCTACAGCCATCTGCTCTGCAAGGCCCGAAATCTTGGCATCAGATTCATTTAACTTTGCCAGCGCCAGATCAAAGATATTCTTGCGCGAAGCAAGAGTTTCAGTAGCTCTTACCAATTCAAACTTAATGCGGTCACAATTATTAGTAACTTCTTGAAGCTCTTTCTCGGTCTTATCAATAAGTGCTGAGATCTCAATTGCCGAACTCTGCGCACTAGAACCACCTCGAACTCGAATACTGCTGAGCACGTCACCTTCTCTTGTAATTGCAATCACTGAAGGATCAGCTCGCAAAGCGCTCTCAGCTTCAGCTAAATCTTCTACAGCAACAAATCCAGATAGCAGCGATGAAATCGCGCTCGAAACTTCACTTGATGAAACCAGGCTTGCCAGTGAGGTAAACCCATTTGGAATTGAGCGGTTAGAAGGCGTGAAACCAGAATCACCATCAACAACTAATAATTCAGATTGACCACCAGATTCGCGCTTAAGCATTGTTAGTGCTGACACTGCAGATGAAACATCAGAAACAACAACCGAATCTGCAAGAGGCCCCAACGCGGCTGCCACTGCAACTTCCCATCCCGAAGAAATGTTAATTAAAGAGGAGAGGCGACCACGAGTGCGAGTTCCACTAGATAAAACTATTCCGGATCCATCTCTATGAACCAGGCTCTCTTGAAGTGCACGTAACCGACCTTCTAAGCCAGAGCGAACTCGTTGCGCTTCACTGTCTTTTGTAACAAGTGAATCTAATTCAGTCTGCGCTGTTGCTAATTCTGACTTTGCAATTTCGAACTCGGAATCTAGGCCTGGCTCATTTGAATCAACAGAGGCTATCTGGGTTTCAAGTAGAGCGAATTCTTCCCGGAAATTTTGCAGTCGCTGTGATGCTTCATTACGCGCTTTGGTTAATCGAGTTATCTCAGCATTAGTAGCATCGATGCGAGATTTTAATCCATTGATGTGCCCCTCTTGACGAGCCGTGCCCTCTCTCTGATCTGCAATCGCACGGAGCGCTGCTGAAACACTATTTTCTTCTGCAGTTAGATTTGCTTCCAATGTTTTTAGCTCAGTTGAAAGCGCCCCTAGTTTTTGATTTGAACCGCTAACTTCGTTACGAAGTGAACTCTCTTCACCACGCAACACTTGAGCTTCTAAATCCATACTTTCAGGATCGCGGCCACTAGCGCGAGCTTCATCAGCTTCTTCAGATAAGAATCTCGCCCGCTCGGAGGCCAAATTTTGAATTCCACGGAACTTCTCGCGTTGCGCAGTCAGTTGGTAATAATTTTCTTGGGCCTTAACTAGGAGTGGATTCTCAATGAGCGCTGTTGCATCAATTTGTTCTTCACGATTTCGCGCGGTGTTTAGCGCCGCTTCTACTTCATCTTTACGTGCCCGTAGCGCTGATTCATCTGCGACTTCCGAATCAACTGTTGAGCGAAGCTGCAGCAAATCATCGGCAAGCAAACGTAACCTTGAATCGCGAACATCGGATTGAATTGTTGAGGCTTTGCGCGCTACTTCTGCCTGTTTACCAAGCGGCTTCAATTGGCGACGCAGCTCCACAGTTAAATCTTGAATTCGCGCTAAGTTGGCAGTCATAGAATCTAATTTACGGAGCGCCTTCTCTTTGCGTTTTCTGTGCTTTAAAACTCCAGCAGCTTCCTCAATAAATGCGCGTCGCTCTTCTGGATTTGCAAGCAGAATCGCATCCAACTGACCTTGTCCAACAATCACATGCATTTCGCGACCAATTCCAGAATCGCTTAACAGTTCTTGAATATCTAAAAGTCTTGTAGTTTCGCCATTTAGTTGATATTCACTCGCGCCATTTCTAAAGAGAATTCTAGAAATAGTTACTTCTGTGAAATCAATCGGTAGAACACCATCGGTATTATCGATTGTTACCGAAACTTCTGCGCGACCAAGTGGAGCGCGGCCTGAAGTTCCAGCGAAAATAACATCTTCCATTTTTCCGCCGCGAAGGGATTTAGCCCCCTGTTCGCCCATAACCCAAGAGAGCGCATCGACCACATTGGATTTGCCTGAACCATTAGGACCCACGACGCAGGTTATGCCAGGCTCGAAATTGAGCGAGGTCGAGGAGGCAAAGGACTTAAATCCTTTAAGGGTCATACTTTTCAAATACACAGGCGCAACCTATCGGAAAAGGGCTTACCGATTTCTGCTAGCACGCGGTGTGGGCTGACATTTTGGGCAAAAATGGGAAGATCTATTGGCAAATTTGATTCTTCTGATTTCCCGCCCACAACGTGGACAGGCCTCGCCTTCCTGGCCATAAACCGCGAGGGAGCGTTCGAAATACCCACTCTCACCATTCACATTTATATATAGATCATCAAAAGATGTGCCGCCAACCAAGAGCGCCTCGGACATTACTGATGTTGCATTTTCAATTAGCTCTTTGATGCGCGACACCTTCATCGTCTCAGTTCTGGATTCTGGATGAATTTTGCTACGCCAGAGCGCTTCATCTGCGTAGATATTTCCCACACCGCTCATGACGCCTTGATCTAACAATGCGCGTTTGATTTCAGTCTTCTTCTTTTTAAATCTTTCAATCGTTTCTTCTAAATTGAATTCCGTATCAAAGGGATCTGCAGCAATATCTTTAACATACGTTGGCAATCCATCTCGGGTTTCATCAACACCAAGCCAGCCGAAGGTCCGCTGATCGATAAACCTTAAATCCAGCTTTCCAAGGCTGATCTTTACTCGCAAATGGCGCTCATCAGGAGCATTTCTTGGCTGAATCAAAAACTGTCCGCTCATTCCTAAGTGGCCAACCAATACTTCCGGTCGATCCAACTTAAACCAGAGAAACTTTCCACGTCGGGCGACTTCAGTGACCCGAGCGCCCTTAAGTGAAGCTAAGGCTGCAATAGATTTTGGTGAGGTTGCACGTCGGTGTAAGACAGTTATCTCTTTAAACTTATTACCAACTACATGTTCGGCTAAGCCACGCCTGACCGTTTCAACTTCAGGAAGTTCGGGCACTTAACTTGTCGTAAGCAAATTTAGCGGCGGCCTGTTCAGCTTCGCGTTTTGACTTACCCTCGCCAACTTCAAATTTTTCATTTGATACAACTACGACAGCCTTAAAACTCTTATCGTGATCTGGACCAAATTCTGTTAATTCATACTCTGGTGGATTTAAGTTCATAGCAGCTACGAGTTCTTGTAGCACCGTCTTGGCATCCATTCCAAGATCGAGAGCACTTGAAGATTCAATTGCTGGCTTAAACCACTTAAGAATTATCGCCTCAGTAACTTCGTAACCTTTTTCTAGGTAAATCGCTCCGACCAGGGCTTCGAAGGCATTTGCGAGAATTGAATTCTTCTCCCGGCCGCCCGTAATTTCTTCACCTCTGCCGATTCGCAGATACTGGCCAAGCTCTAACTCTTTTGCAATTGGGACTAGCGCTGGATTGTTTACTAACCCGGCTCGCATCTTCGAAAGTCTGGATTCATCTACATCCGGGAATTTTTTATAAAGCTCGCCGGTGATAATTAATTCAAGGACACTGTCGCCTAAATGTTCAAGTCGTTCGTTTGTTGGCACTCCGCCGAATTCGCGTGAATAAGATCCGTGCGTAAATGCAAGTTCAAGCAATTCACTTGAAAGCGTTGTTCCAAGTGATGCGAGCAAACGATCGTACAGATTAAACCTCTACAACTTGACGTGAGTTATATGTTCCGCAGGTTGGGCAAGCAGTGTGTTGCAATTTTGGTTGTTGACATTGTGAGCAATTCGCAATTGCAGCAGGCGTAGTCTTCCAAGCGCTACGACGATGACGAGTGCGTGAGCGAGACATCTTTCGCTTTGGTACTGGCACTTTGGGCACCCCTTTTTACTAATAAATTCATATCTAATCGATGAATTGCTAAGGGCGTAAGTATCCCCCAAATCTGCAGATATTCAAAAACGAGGGTTATTTCTCGGTGGGACCTGGCTCGCTCTTGCCACCTGACCAATTTTCCAAGCCCGCCCAACGGATATCTGCCGAGGCGAGTTCATGCTCCTCGGGTAGTTCAATCCATTTCATTCCACAATCTGGGCAGAGGCCCGGACAATCTGCCGAGCAGAGTGGGTTGATTGGGAGATTCAAAATAATTGCATCGCGAATTGGTCCATCTAAATCAATTAATTCACCATCCATCTGGCGCACTAAATCTTCATCTAAATCTTCTTCTTCGACTTTATTAACTCGCTTTTTACCTGGCTTATTCTTTTTCCGGGCCTGGCGCGGATCTTCGACATACTCATAAAGTTCTTGGAAGCTCTCATTTACATCGTAATAAACCGCATCAAGGCAGCGTCCACATTCACCACTTGCTTCAGTTCGAACTGTGGCTGTTGCGAGTATTCCTTCAGCGACAGATTCAATCCGCAAATCAATATCGATTGGCTCATCTGCAGCGATAGCAAGAACTTCAAAACCAAGCGCTTCATGCTCATCAAAAGTTAATTCATATTCCCGCATCTCACCCGGACGGCGCGGTAAATCATGGGTATTAAAGAGGAAGGGATTTTTACTCATCTAAGAATTACTTATCGCCCAATTCCGAGAGAGCGGTTTTGGCATCGACACCAGCAAGTTGGTCGCGACCGCGATTTACAACCTCCATAGTCTTATGAAGAATTACTTCAAGAGTTGCAAGTCTCGAATCCACATAAGCATCAATCTCGCTCTGCTGGCTTGCAGCTTCTTCGGCAACTTCATCCAAAATTCTTCGCGCCTCTTTCTTGGCAGCTGCAACAATTTCAGTCTGCGAAATCATTGACTCAACTTCTTCGCGAGCGTGGGCGATGATTTGATCGGCCTGAACCCGAGCATCTTCAATGACGCTATCTTGTTGGCGCAAAATCTCTTGAGCGTTCGCTAAATCTGCTGGAAAGGCAGCGCGGGCGCTATCTAACAATTCCAAGATTTCGCCGCGATGCAACACGCAGCTTGCTGAAAGTGGGACGCCTCTAGCCTCTTCAACCATGGCTATTGCAGTTTCTATGCGCTCGATAACTTCCATTTATCTCTCCTTTAATTTCCAGCCAAGCGATCTTTCAACCGCTCTAAAAGTGTTGCCGGGATATAACTAGAAACGTCGCCACCATGGCTGGCAATCTCTTTTACAAGAGAAGATGAAAGAAACGAGTGCGCAGGTGCGGTTGAAAGGAATAGCGTTTCAACGCCTTGCAATTGCAAATTGATTTGGGACATCTGTAGCTCGTAATCAAAGTCAGTCACTGCACGCAAGCCCTTAACGATTATCGATATATCATTCGTCTTGCAGTAATCCACCAAGAGTCCTGACCATGAATCGACTTTAACATTCGGAAATTTACTTGTAACTTCCTTAGTCATTTCTATTCGTTCTTCGACGGTAAAGAGCGTCTGCTTGGTCTTATTAACCATCACCGCAATTACCACTTCATCAAAAATTGAACTGGCACGCTCGACAATATCGAGGTGTCCAAAGGTTATGGGATCGAAAGATCCGGGGCAGACTACGCGTTTCACGGCAAAACGCTAGCAGAGTATCCGCCGTAGAAGATACTTCCCTGTCCATATGAGCGGACTTTCTCCTCGATAAATGGCGCAGGCCAAGCAAATTGCGCCTTCTTGGTCTCACGTTCGATTGCAATTATTCCATTGCGCTTTAGCAAATTATTTGAATGAATCTCAGATAGTAATTTCTCGATAACACTATTTTCTACTTCATAAGGTGGATCCATAAATATTATGTCGAACGATGCCTGATGTGGTGTGGCTACAAATCTTTCAGCTGTTGAAGTTATAACAGTGAATTTACCTGACTCACTTTTTACTAAACCAAAATTCTTTGCTGCGATTGCGGCTGTAGGGGCATGATCTTCGATTGAGTAAACACTTGCTGCGCCTCGTGAAAGGGCCTCAACGCCCACAGCCCCAGATCCAGAGAATAGATCAAGAAAATTCAGCTCAGACATCGAACCGAATTCGGATTCGAGAGAAGAGAACAGACCTTCGCGAGCCCGATCTGAGGTCGGACGTGTTTTACCTGTTGGTGAAAAAAGGCTCTTGCCTTTACTGCTTCCAGCAATGATTCTCATTGGAGAACCGTAACCTGCTAGCCCTTGTCCAAGAAAGCCGAACGTTCTTCTTCCTTCAAAATTGCTACTTGAGCTGCCAAAGCTGGATGGCTCGCCAACTTTGAATCCTCCGCAATTAAATCAACTGCAACTCTTCGAGCTTCTTCAATAAGTGCTTCGTCACGTAAAACTCTTAGCAATCTCAAATGTGATTTTGTTCCTGATTGCGCCCGGCCCAATACATCACCTTCGCGGCGTTGATCCAAATCAATTCTTGAAAGCTCGAACCCATCAAGGGTGCCAGCTACAGCGCTTAACCTTGCCATTGCCGGCGAATCTTCAGCCGCGCCAGAAACTAATAAACAAAGGCCCGGAGTTGTTCCGCGACCAACACGTCCTCGCAATTGATGTAATTGTGAAACACCAAATCTATCGGCATCCATAATCACCATCATCGATGCATTAGGAACGTCTACGCCAACTTCAATTACCGTTGTTGCAACAAGAACATCGATTTGACCCTTCGAAAATGCAGTCATGGTTTCATCTTTTAACTCTGCGCTTTGGCGCCCATGAAGCGGTGCCAGCTTTAATCCCTTGAGTGCGCCAGTCGCTAATTTTGGAGCAAGTTCCTCAACGCTTGTCATCTTCTCGGTGCCAGCTAATTCTTCGCTAGTAATTTCATCGCCCATCATCTTTGCCATCGCAATATCTGCCGCTGAAATCTTTGCCTTAGGTGAATCTTCGCTGGATTCTGAAATCCGTGGCGCAACGATATAAACCTGATGCCCTTTCGCGACTTCCTCTTTCACGCGCTCCCATGCGCGATCTAAATAGTGCGGCTTCTCCAAAACCGGAATCACATGTGTCGTAATCGGACTTCTTCCACTTGGCAATTGGCGCAAAGTAGAAACATCCAAATCTCCGAAGATTGTCATAGCGACTGTTCTTGGAATCGGAGTTGCAGTCATAACTAATAAGTGCGGTGGCTTAGTTGCCTTCATTCGCAGCGCATCGCGCTGCTCGACTCCGAATCTATGTTGTTCATCAACAACTACAAGTGCTAAATCGTGGAACTCAACTCCCTCACTGATTAGGGCATGCGTTCCGATAACAATTCCGGCTTCACCGTTTGCAATTCTTCCTAGCACTTCACGTTTCTGATTAGCGTTCAAAGATCCAGTGAGGAGCGCAAGTTGGGTTCCTTCACCACTTCCCTGCAACGTTCCAGCCTGCGCTAAATCACCGAGCAGATTTGAGATTGTTTTAAAGTGTTGCGCAGCCAATACCTCTGTTGGAGCAAGAAGCGCAGCTTGTCCTCCAGATTCGATAACCGAGAGCATTGCTCGAAGTGCAATAACAGTTTTACCCGAACCAACTTCACCTTGCAACAAGCGATGCATTGGATGTGGTTGCTGCATATCACTTTCGATCTCGCTATTTACTTCGATCTGACCACTTGTATATTTAAAGGGTAGCTTCGATTCAAAGGTGCTAACTAGGCCATTTGTAGCAATTTTGCGTGGGGTTGCATCAAGAGCTTTTAATTCTGCGCGTCGACCAGCAAGTAAAAGTTGAAGCAAGATCGCCTCATCAAAAGTTAATCGTAATCTTGCTAAATCAGCTGCTTCTAGAGATTCCGGTTTATGAATTGATGTGAAGGCGCCTTTAAGAGTTGGGTATCCAAATTCTTTTATGACATCTGCTGGTAAATAATCTTCAACCTCACCGAGTGAATCCAGAACTAATTCAACACATTGCGAGATTTTCCATGATGGCATCTTGCCGCCAGCTGGATAGACCGGAAGATATTTTCCGGCAAAAGCTGCGAGCGCAGAATCGACATCATCACCATCAGGAATTAATTGATAATCCGGATGTGAAAGTTGGCGCTTGCCATTAAATGATCCAACCTTGCCAGCAAACATTCCGGTCTTGCCAATCTTTAATTCCTTCTCACGCCAAGGCTGGTTGAAGAAGGTGAGTGACATAACTGCGCTGCCATCAGTGACATTAACTTCCAAAATATTGCGACCATTTGCCCGCCGAGTTTTTACGGCCGCAATTTCTGCTAACACTGTCACTTCATCGCCTTCAATCAGGCTCGAGATATCCGAAAATTCACCACGCACCACATAGCGCCTTGGATAGTGTCGAAGCAGGTCTTCGACCGTAGACATCCCAAATACAGCTTTTAGGGCATCGGCCGTTCGGTCCCCGATGATGCCCTTTAGGCGATCTGTAAGTGTTGCCATTGTTGCCATAGTTGCCATGGGCCTATCTTCTCGCGCGGATTAGCCAATCCCCGTGTAGACGGGGTAATCTTTGCGACTTATTGCGAAACCCGTAATTTAACTTGATTCAAGGGAGAAACACCGTGTCCTCTAACTGCGATATCTGCGGCAAAGGTCCTAGCTTCGGCAACAAGGTCTCCCACTCAATGCGCAAGACCCGTCGCCGTTGGAATCCAAATATTCAACGCGTTCGCACCCTTGTAGGCGGAACACCTAAGCGTCAGAACGTTTGTGCTTCATGCCTTAAGGCTGGAAAAGTAACTCGTTAATTAATTTTTAAAAGTGGCGGAAGCCAATTGCAGGTAATTTCGAAATTCCAGAAACCTTTACACCTGTTCCTGAGACAACCTTGCCAATCACATGCGCACCCTCGGGGATGTCGCTAGATGTAGTGGCAACAAATATATGATCTTCACCGCCCGATAAAACAAATTCCCAAATATCACCTTTAGTTGCCACTTCCAAATCTTTGAACCCAGGTGTTTCGGCAATCAATTTAGATTCCAATTCGATTCCAACGCCTGAGGCGTTCGCAATGTGATTTAGCTCTGAAAGCAGGCCATCGCTGACATCGCACATTGCATTCACGCCTTGAAACTTCTTAGCTAATTTATAGTTAACTATTGGTTTTTTGTGGGCTGATACAAAAGATGATTCCGTGATGCCGCTTTGAAGTTGGATCAGCCCAGCAGCAGATTTCCCGGGTAACCCAGAGATAATTACCGAATCTCCTACCTTCGCTCCGGAACGGGTTATCGGATTTTCGACTTCACCGAATACCGATATCGAAATCACTAATTGATCGGCTCTCGAAATATCGCCACCCACAACAGATGCACCAACTAGCGCGGCTTCATCTGCAATCCCCATTGCAAGTTCGGTAATTTCAGTAATTCCAAAATCAGCAGTTAAACCCGCGCTTACCAATAAATATTTTGGCTCGCCACCCATTGCATAAATATCAGCCAAGTTAGCTGCGGTAATCTTCGCGCCGATTTCGCGCAAGGTTGACCATTTGCGATTGAAGTGCACGCCTTCGACCGCCATATCTGCAGCAAGAACCAACTTGTTCAAGCTCGGTGCGATTACCGCTCCGTCATCGCCAATTCCAATTAGAACGCTCTCGCGAACATTGGCATCCGAGAGCTTAAAAACCGCAGTAAGCGCCGCAATTAACTCGGACTCGCTAGCCATGGTCGGTTCTCCCTAAAATATTAATTCCCAAACCAACTCTAGAGGCGGTAGCCTTTAACTCTGCAATCACGACGCTGTGGCCAGCAGGAAAATTTAGGAGCAATTCAAATGTCAGTTCAGGTATACATTCTTATTCAAACTGAAGTCGGCAAGGCCTCTGGTGTAGCAAAAGCAGTCTCAGCCATAGCTGGTGTAACTCTCGCTGAGGGTGTTACCGGACCTTACGATGTAATCATGCGTGCCGAATCACCAAGCATGGAAGAACTCGGTCGCGCGATCTTGGCGAAGGTTCAAGCTGTGCCGGGAATTACTCGCACCTTGACCTGCCCAGTAACTACTTACTAAAAACTATTTAACTTATTAAGTTAGCGCGTCACATTTAATGGGCGCGCTATTGCGGCCTCAATTAAGTTTGTAATCAACTCGGCATATCCAATTCCACCGGCCGCCCAGAGCTTTGGAAATACCGATGTAGCCGTAAATCCAGGCATTGTGTTTATCTCATTAATAATGATCGAATCGCCGGTGTAAAAGAAGTCGACTCGGGCAAGTCCTTCGCAACCTAGTGCGTCAAACGCCTGGGTGGCATAATTTTGAATCTCTTCCTGAACTCCAAATGGCAGAACTGCTGGTACGACCAATTGGGTTGAATCATCTAGATACTTAGCATCAAAATCATAGAACTCGTGGTCACCTAAAATCTTTATCTCACCGACCGGAGAAGCGACTGCAACCCCATTTAACTGAAGAATTGCACACTCGATTTCGCGCCCAACTACCGCGCTTTCAACTAATATTTTTGTGTCGAACTGCAGCGCGAAATTTATTGCAGTCTTTAACTCTTTAACGTTTTTGACTTTGCTTGTGCCACGACTTGATCCACTGCGCGCTGGCTTAACAAAGAGTGGATTACCAAATTTCGTCGCACTGGCCAGAATTCGCACTTCATCAATCTGCCAATCACGTTCGTGAATTACCATTCCTGGCGCAACTTCTAAGCCATGTGATTGAAAGATCGGCTTAGCAAAAGATTTATCCATACCGGCTGCGCTGGCCAATACACCAGAGCCAACATATTTAATTCCCGCCATTTCGCATTGACCCTGGAAAGTTCCATCTTCGCCATAAGGTCCGTGAAGCACTGGGAACAATAAATCTATATCTAATTTTTCAATGCTGGTTTCTGGAAGTCCGTCTTTGATTTCAGGTAGAACGTCACCTTGAATTGTTAATTGGTAATCCACAGGTGGAAGAACCCAGGTTCCGGACTTTGTGATTCCAATTAAAAGCGGCTCGTATTTATCAAGATCTATTGCAGATAGAACGCCCGCAGCAGAGATGCATGAAATTTCATGCTCGCTAGATTTTCCGCCACATACAATTCCAACTTTAATTTTGCTCATTACAGCTCGGCAGCCATGCTTACGGTCATTAATCGACCCATTGCTTCACTTGGTGAGATTCGATCGCCCACTACATCTGCCACAACTTCAATAATCGGAACTTCTACTCCGACTCGGTGCGCAAGTTCAAGAATCGCAGGAGCAGAGGCAACGCCTTCAACAGTCTTTGCAACTTCAATTCGTGCTTGTGCCATTGTGCCGCTTCTGCCGAGCGCTTCACCAAAAGTTCTATTTCGAGATAAACCTGATCCACAAGATGCAACGAGATCACCCATTCCGGCTAGACCAAGGTTGGTAAGTGGATTTGCTCCATAACCATTTCCAAATCTAGCAACTTCACTGAGGCCACGAGTAATAATCATTGCTTGGGTATTTTCGCCAAGTCCAAGTCCGATTGCCATACCAACTGCAAGTGCAATAACGCTCTTTGCAGCGCCTGCTAGTTCACAACCTACTAAATCTTCTGATGGATAAATTCGGAAATATGGTGTTGTGAATGCGTCAATCATTAACTGTGAAATTTCAGCGTTCGAAGATGCAGCAACCGCGCCTGCTGGTTGGCGCAAGGAGAGCTCGCCTGCCAAGTTTGGACCAGTAATTAAACCAATTCTTGCTGGCGGGATTCCTAATATTTCTGTCACAACTTCGGTGCTGCGAAGTTGGGTTTTGGCTTCAATTCCCTTTAGCGTGCTTATGACTGGCTTTTCAATTGGGAAGTTATTTACCCAGCCCGATAAATTCTCGCGAAGAGATTGCGCTGGAATAGCCAGCACGAGTGAGTCTCCGAAATCAAAGGCCTCTTGAATATCAACGCCTGCACGAAGTTGGGAAGGAAGAACAACGCCTGGTAGATATTTACTATTTGTATTCTTGCTATTTATTTCATTTACAACATCAGAATTACGGCCCCAAATTAAAACATCTTGGCCAGAATCGCAGAGAACTTGTGCCAGGGTTGTTCCCCAGGCACCAGAACCAAGGACTGTAACTTTTGACATTTATTTAATTCCTTTTCTTTTCTGCTTCTTGAAGTTTCCGGTTCTAGGTAGATCTGAATTGTGCGGATCGAAGATTTGCTCAGGCGCTGATTCTCCCCTAATTTCTTCTAACAATTTGGTAATTTCCGCCATTGCATACGCGGTGGCCTCGATAAGCGCAGCCTGATCTTCCTCTTTCCCTGCCCACTTGCTGAAATCTAGCGGCGACCCAGCCAGATATGTAATTTTAGTTCGCCTCCACAGCACTACCTTCTTTGAATACGGGGCCAGTAAATTCTGATCTCCCCATTGAGCCACCGGAATTACTGGGGCTTTGCTGACAATTGCCAACCGAGCGATTCCAGTCTTGGCAACCATCGGCCATAAATTTTCATCTCGAGTCAGAGTTCCCTCGGGATAAATTCCAACACAATGTCCCGCTTCCAATAATCCCAGAGCGCTATCAAGTGCATGTGAAGCCTTGTCGGACTCTCGAGCAACCGGA
Organism: Actinobacteria bacterium UBA2541; assembly: GCA_002340925.1. Classification (GTDB taxonomy): domain Bacteria; phylum Actinomycetota; class Actinomycetes; order Nanopelagicales; family Nanopelagicaceae; genus AAA044-D11. The sequence goes on along the minus strand of DDMR01000068.1, from coordinate 14,197 downwards.
ATCTGTCCAGAACTTAGAATAATTTTTCCTAAAATCGGAATTCTAAAGACCGAATCTTTTCCTAGATATCTAACTGCCCTGCCGTTTCCATATAGATAATGGGCAAAGACAAGAGCATCTGCATAGGAGACGTGATTTGAAATAACAATTACCGGGCCAGATTTAGGAATATTTTTCGCCCCGCGCCAATCACGTTTTGTAAGTATCGTTAAAAGTGGAATTAGAAAAGTGGCCGCAATTTTAAAAGTCTTATTCGTTCCAAGCGGATAACCACTAGGTGCTTCAAATTGCATACCTACATCCTAATTCGCAATAACTAAATTGCATTAAAAAGAGGGAACCATTTCTGGCTCCCCCTTTAGAATTGTTTAACGACTAGCGACGCTTTGCAGCCTTCTTCGCTGGCTTCTTCTTAGCAGCTGG
>DDMR01000068.1:5601-13683 GCA_002340925.1 Actinobacteria bacterium UBA2541 | reverse complement strand
TTCTTAGCAGCTGGCTTCTTCTTTGCAGCTGGCTTCTTCTTTGCTGCTTTCTTTGGAGCGGCCTTCTTAGCAGCTGGCTTTGCAACTACCTTTGCAGGTGGCTTTGGAGCAGCTTCAAGCTTGCGTGCGCCTGAGATAACTTCCTTCAGCGCCTTTGCTGGCAAGAAACGAACTTTCTTGCTTGCCTTGATTTGAATTGTTTCACCAGTGAAAGGGTTACGACCCTTACGTGCTGGGCGATCAACTTTCTTAAACTTACCGAAATCGTTGATCATTACATCTTCGCCCTTTGAAATGTTGCGAACGATGGTGTCAAAAACTACATCTACTGCACGAGCAGCTTCCTTCTTGCTATCGCCGAAGTGAGGTGCCAATGCTGCGATGAACTGGGCCTTGTTCATATAAATCCCCTTATTTACGCGTAAATGTTAGACATTCGCCTAACGTGGTTAGAAATCTACGCGTGCAAACAAATAACTTGCTACATATAAAGTGGCGTGTCGGAATTTAATTTTTTAAAGCAAATGCAAAAAAGCGCACTTTTTATGCGAGAAAAACTCTAGATAATTACTTTAGAGTTTTATCATTTGCTGAGATTAAGAGAGCGCAGGAAGTGTTTTAGGCTTAAAACTTGGGCGTGATTCTTCAAAAGAGCTTACAGAATCAATGTTTTTGAGTGTAAGCCCAATGTCATCCAAGCCTTCCATCAAACGCCATCTGGTGTAATCATCGATAGCAAATGGAATTGATTTAGAACCGTAGGTCACAGTTTTCGCCTCAAGGTCTACTTTTACGTGGGTTTTAGGATCTGCTTCTACTGCGCTCCAGATCGCCTCAATTTCTGATTGATCGATTACAACTGTAAGCAATCCGGCCTTCTGCGAATTGCCACGGAAGATGTCTGCGAATCTGCTTGATAGAACTACCTTGAACCCATAGTTCTGAAGTGCCCATACTGCGTGTTCGCGAGATGAACCAGTTCCAAAATCGACACCTGCAACCAGAATCGTTGCACCAGCAAATTCTGGTTTATTCAAAACAAATTCCGGATCATTTCGCCAGGCGCCAAAGAGGCCATCTTCAAAGCCGCTCTTGGTTACGCGCTTCAAATAAACGGCTGGAATAATCTGGTCGGTATCTACATTGCTTCGACGGAGCGGAAGAACGCTTCCGGTGTGGCTTAAATATTTCTCCATGATATTTCTCCTTACAAATCTGCCGGTGATGAAAGAGTGCCCCGAATCGCAGTGGCTGCTGCTACGAGTGGACTTACCAAGTGGGTGCGACCGCCTTTACCTTGGCGACCTTCAAAATTTCTATTAGAAGTTGATGCGGATCTCTCGCCAACAGCAAGTTGATCTGGATTCATTCCCAAGCACATTGAACAACCAGCGGTGCGCCATTCAGCTCCAGCATCTAGAAATACTTTATCTAAGCCTTCACTTTCGGCCTGCAATCTAACTCGCGCAGATCCTGGCACAACCAACATCCGCACTTCTTTGGAAATCCGTTTTCCCTTAAGAACATCAGCAGCAGATCGCAAATCTTCAATGCGGCCATTTGTGCAAGAACCTAAAAAGATAGTGTCTACCTTTATCTCTTTGAGTGGGGTGCCTGCAACAAGTCCCATGTAAGTAAGTGCGCGTTCTGCGGCACCTCTAGCTTCGGGATCACTGATTTCTGCAGGGTTTGGAACCTTTGAGTTAAGCGGAAGTCCCTGTCCTGGGTTGGTTCCCCAAGTTACAAATGGTTCAAGGTCATCTGCATTTAGTGAAATCTCAACGTCGAACTTTGCATCAGAATCACTTTGAAGGGTCTTCCAGTATGAAACTGCAGCGCCCCAATCAGCGCCCTTAGGTGCGTGTGGCTTTGACTTTAGGTATTCGAAGGTAATTTCATCTGGGGCAATTAAGCCAGCGCGGGCTCCGGCTTCAATCGACATATTGCAAACTGTCATTCGAGATTCCATTGAAAGCGCGCGAATAGCCGAACCGCGATATTCAAGAACGTATCCTTGACCGCCGCCAGTGCCAATCTTTGCAATGATCGCCAAAATAATATCTTTGCTAGTTACACCTGGCTTTAGCTTTCCTTCAACGTTAATCGCCATTGTTTTTGGGCGAACTAGCGGCAGGGTCTGGGTAGCTAGAACATGCTCGACCTCTGAAGTTCCGATACCAAATGCAAGTGCGCCAAATGCGCCATGGGTTGAGGTGTGTGAGTCGCCGCAAACAATTGTCATGCCAGGTTGGGTAATTCCAAGTTGTGGGCCAACAACGTGAACAATTCCTTGTTCAACATCACCAAGTGAGTGCAGGCGAACTCCAAATTCTTCACAGTTCTTGCGCAAGGTATCAACCTGCAACTTCGAAACTGGGTCTGCGATTGGTTTATCAATATTTAAGGTTGGGACGTTGTGATCCTCGGTTGCAATAGTTAAATCAGGGCGGCGAACTTTGCGATTTGCCAAACGAAGACCATCAAATGCCTGCGGGCTCGTTACTTCGTGAATCAAATGCAGATCAATATAAATTAAATCTGGCTCGCCCTCATGTTGGCGAACAATATGATCAGCCCAAATCTTTTCGGCTAACGTCTTTCCCATTACTGCCCCTTAACTTTTTCCAATAAGACTTGCATTTCAAATGCTGAGATGCCAGTATTACATCGTGGACAAGAAGAATAGCGGAGTTGGCGTATTAGATAAAGCCGTAAAGATTCTTGCTTGCCTAGAAGCTGGCCCGCATTCATTATCTGAACTCGTGGCCGCAACCGGAATTGCCCGCCCAACTGCCCACCGATTGGCCGTAGCCCTCGAATACCACCGCATGGTTTCTCGGGATTACTCTGGCCGATTTGTCCTAGGCCTTCGCTCCTCCGAACTCGCATCCGCGGCTGGCGAAGATCGTTTATTAGCTGTTGCCGGTGCTGCGCTTAGCGCACTGCGTGATGCGACCAGTGAGAGTTCTCAGTTATATCGGCGCCAAGGTGACCAACGAATCTGCGTCGCTACTGCAGAACGCTTATCTGGACTTCGCGATTCGGTGCCGACTGGAACAGTGTTGACGATGCAAGCAGGATCTGGCGCCCAAATACTTCTTGCCTGGGAGGACGCTGACAAACTCCATAGGGCTTTGGCAAATTCAAAATTTACTGCCGCATCACTTGCAGCTGTCCGGCGACGTGGCTGGGCGCAATCTGTGGGAGAACGCGAAGCCGGAGTTGCATCAGTTTCAGCGCCAGTTCGTGGTCCAAATAACAAAGTTATCGCTGCTGTAAGTATCAGTGGACCAGTTGAAAGATTAGGCCGCCAACCAGGACGGATTCACGCCGCTGCCGTTGTTGCTACGGCAGCAAGACTTACTGAGCACTTAGCTAAAAAATAGCGGCGCACAAGCTTTTTTTGCAAGATTCTCGGGTCAAATAACTAAGATTCTACGGTGCAGAGTTCTCCGCAAATTCTTAAAGCTCTCGAAAATGAATCAATTGAGATTCTTCGAGAGACGGCTGCCGGCTTCGCTAAACCAGTAATGCTTTATTCGATAGGAAAAGACTCCTCGGTTTTATTGCATCTCGCACGGAAAGCTTTCTATCCAGCTCCTATTCCATTCCCACTTTTACATATAGATACAACTTGGAAATTTAAAGAGATGATTTCATTTCGAGATGAAATTGCAGCTAAGTACGGTTTAGATTTAATCGTCCATACAAATCAAGATGGTGTAAAAGAAGGTGTCACTCCATTTACACGTGGCATTTCGGAGTACACCCGAATCATGAAAACAGTCGGGCTTAGACAGGCCTTGGATAAATATGGATTTGATGCAGCAATTGGCGGCTCTCGCAGAGATGAAGAGAAGAGCAGAGCAAAAGAACGGATCTTTAGCGTTCGTGAAGCTGGACATCGCTGGAACCCCAGAGAACAACGTCCCGAACTTTGGCGAACTTATAACACTCGACTTCGCCCAGATCAATCCATGCGAGTATTTCCAATTTCGGATTGGACCGAGTTAGATGTTTGGAACTACATCAGTCTTAATGAAATTCCAATAAATCCGCTCTACTTCGCGAAAGAACGGCCAGTTGTTTGGCGCGGTGACCAGATGCTTATGGTCGATGATGAGCGATTCCCGTTGATAAATGGCGAAGTTCCAGAGAATCGTTTAATTCGATTTAGAACTTTGGGTTGCTATCCCCTGACTGCGGCAGTTGAATCAACTGCTACAACAATTTCTGAAGTCCTTGAAGAAGTTTCTGAAGTGAAACTTTCAGAGCGCGCAACGCGGTTAATTGATGGCGATAAAGAAGATTCTATGGAGAAGAAGAAAACTGAGGGCTATTTCTAATGGCTACTCCAAAGGTAAAACCGGTGATCCGCCTCTTAACTTGCGGCAGTGTTGACGATGGAAAATCAACGCTAATTGGCCGCCTGCTTGTCGAGACTGACAGCATCCCGCACGACACTGTCGCAACCGCTCGAAGCGTCCGTCGTGGAGGTTCAACAATTGCAGCTGGGGAGATTGATTTCTCACTTTTAACCGATGGGCTTGAAGCTGAACGCGAACAAGGAATCACGATTGATGTTGCATACCGTTCCATGACACTTTTAAATGGCAGCAGATTAATCATCGCCGATGCGCCCGGACACGAGCAATACACAAGAAATATGGCTGTTGCTGCTTCGCGGTCAGATGTAGCTTTAGTGCTGTTAGATGCAGCGCGAGGAGTTCGACCACAAACTCTTCGACACCTAACAATCTGCGCGCTAATGGGAGTAAGTAGGGTTGCAATTGTTATAAACAAATTGGATATGTTTGATTATTCCAAGGAGAAATTCGCCGAGATTTCTGCACAAATAGCTCCTGCGGTAGCCCGTCTGAACTTAAACGAACATGCAATTATTCCGGTTAGCGCACTTGTCGGCGATAATGTAGTTTTTAAAGGCGAGAACATGAATTGGTATACCGGGCCAACGCTTCTTGAATATATTCAAAACCAGGATCTTGCTGAAGATTCAATGACTAGCCCACACTTTGGAATCCAATATATCTCCCGCGTAGATACCTTCCGTGGATTAGCTGGCACCTTAGTAAATGGAAAGTTCAATGTAGGTGATGAAGTTGTTATCTTGCCAAGTAAGAAGCGCGCAACGATTTCAAAGATGGTGACTTTTGATGGTGAGTTAGTAACCGCAGGACATGAGCAGACGTTAAATATTGTTCTAGAACCAGAAGTGGATGCTGCTCGCGGCGATGTTCTCCATCTCGCATCAAATGCAAAGCAGCCAGCAGATCGCTTTACAGCAAATATAGTTTGGCTTGGCGAATCCGATCTCATTCATAGCCGTTCATATATTTTGATTTCTGGATCCACTTCTACACCAGCAATAGTCACAACCATCAAACATAAAGTTAATATTGAATCTGGAGAGCATGACTCGGCACGCACTCTAAAAATGAATGAAATCGGAACCATTGAAATCGCAACTGACTCACCAATTGCGCTCTCTAATTACAGTGATTCTCGCGAGACCGGAAACTTCATCCTTGTTGATCGCGCAACTTTGAATACCGTCGGCGCTGGAATGGTTGTGCATGCGTTACGAAGATCTGAAAATGTCACAGAGCAGGCTTACGAGATTGATGCCGAGAAACGTGCTGCTCAGAAGGGTCAGGTCGGGAAAGTTCTCTGGTTTACCGGTCTTAGTGGTTCTGGAAAATCTACGATTGCAAATGAAGTGGCAAAAGAACTTTATGCACTTGGTCGCCATGTATATGTTCTAGATGGTGACAACTTGCGCCTTGGTCTTAATAAAGATTTGGGATTCGCTAAAGAAGATCGTGCTGAGAATGTTCGCAGAGTTTCTGAAGTGGCAAAGTTAATGATGGATGCTGGCCTAATCGTAATTGTTGCCCTTGTCAGTCCATTCCGAGTTGACCGCGATCAAGCGAGAGAGTTATTTGCTAAAGGAAAGTTCATTGAAGTTTGGGTCAATACACCTGCCGAACTCTGTGCTCAACGAGATCCTAAAGGCTTGTATAAGAAAGCGGCAGCTGGAGATTTACCGAACATGACAGGTATCGGACAAGAGTATGAAGCGCCACTTAGTGCTGAAGTTAAATTAGATGGAACTCTAGAATTGAAAGTTAACACCGAAATCATTCTGGAGATTGCAAAATGATGACCTGGTTGCCCTTCGCGCTAGCTGGCGCAGTAGCCCAATTGGTTGATGGCTCACTGGGCATGGGCTTTGGTTTAACAAGTTCGACCCTTCTCTTGACCCTTGGCGCATCTGCCGCTGTTGCTTCAGCTGCCGTTCATTTTGCAGAAATTGGTACAACTCTTGCCTCTGGTGTATCCCATTGGCATCGCGAAAACGTAGATAAAAAAATACTTATCCGCCTTGCAATACCTGGTGGAATTGGAGCAGCGCTAGGTGCAACATTTTTAGCGTCAATCGACTTAACAAATGGGCGGATCTTCATTTCGACAATTCTCTTGTTGCTTGGTTTTATTCTCGTTTACCGACATATCTTTCAGGCGAATCAACCAAACTTGGTTGAGATCTCTAATCCTAATTATTTAACTTATCTTGGCTTCACCGGTGGATTTATCGATGCCTCTGGGGGCGGCGGATGGGGTCCAGTTGTTACACCTACCCTGATGGCCACGACCCAGACTGAACCAAGAAAAATTATTGGTACCGTAAGTGCCGCTGAATTTATCGTCGCGGTCTGCGCAAGCTTGGCCTTCTTAGCAAACATTGCTCGCCTAGATATTGATTGGGCTGCTGTTGGCGGATTGGCTCTTGGTGGAGTATTGATGGCACCAATTGCAGCAAAGTTAGTCTCTTGGTTGCCCAAAAGACAGCTTGGAATATTTGTTGGAATTGCAATTATTCTGATTAACGGCGTGCGACTAATCGGTGGCTAAATTGAAAAAGCTAATCATTCATCCTGGATTTCATAAAACTGGGACTACCGCATTGCAACAAGCCTTAAGTGAAGTTAGACGTGAATTGCGAGCAAGCGGATTCAGTTATCCGAAACTCGCAGGCAATGCCCATCATCGTGCCGCATGGTCCATTATTGAGAAGACTTGGGGCTGGAGCAAACGTGGTGGCCGTTTAATGGCTCCGGTCGAATGGCAGAAATTGGAACGGAAGATTACATCAAGTAAGAACATTTCAGTCATTAGCAGTGAATTTTTCTCACAGGCGAACGACGAACAATTAGCCAACTTGGCAGGAAAAATTAAAGGCATGGATGTTGAGGTTATCTTCACCTGGCGGCCATTGCCATTTATGTTGGCCAGTTCGTATCAGCAGTATTTAAAATATGGGGTTAAGCTCTCCTATACAAAATGGCTGGATTCAATCTTTAAAACTCCCGGTGAATCTAGATACACCCCCTCTTTCTGGCTCCGAAATTTGCATGGCGATGTTGTCTCTAGGTGGGCAGAGGTTTTTGGTGTGGAAAATATCTCTTTAATTGCGGTGGATGAATCAAATCCTAATTTTCTCTATAACTCATTTTCAGAATTGGCTGGTATCCCATCCGGAATAATTCGAGAGCCAGTCCACAAAGAGATGAATCGTTCGCTTACTTTTAATGAGTCTGCACTACTACTCGAAATTAATCGCACCTATCCAAAGGATCTGAATTGGGATTCTTATGAGTTATTCATTCGAAGGGGAAATGTGAGAGCCCTAACGGGGTCTAATATTTTTGAGACTAGCGATGAAAAAATCTTTACGCCAGAATGGGCGGTCGCCAAGGCAGCTGAAATAAATTCAAAGAGTGTGGAACAGATAAAGTCCCTAGGAATTAAGATTATTGGCGATATCGATAGAAATGATTTTTCAAAAATTCCAACTGGAGTAAATTCACCTGTGACAACTATCTCGATAGCTACTGCTGCAAGGGCTATGGTTGGCGTTGACATGCATTTGTTTGCACGAATGCCGGGAAAAACACTTTCAAAAGAGTTATTCCGTCGCTTGAAGAAAAAAGTCAAGCGGCGCCTACGCTTTAAATAAGTCCTAATTCATCCTAGGTATTTGTAGCCCCGACGGGATTCGAA
>DDMR01000068.1:2453-5485 GCA_002340925.1 Actinobacteria bacterium UBA2541 | reverse complement strand
CTTGAGAAGCCAGAGTCCTAGGCCACTAGACGACGGGGCCGAGATTTAGTGCTATTAAGTTTTTTCTTTCCTTTTTACTGCGCTGGGGTACCAGGACTCGAACCTAGACTTACTGAACCAGAATCAGCAGGGCTGCCAATTACCCCATACCCCAAAGAATAAATTCTTCGGGCACAGGATACCTGATTAGCTTATTGAACCTGCAATTCGCTCGAGGCTGCGGGTGCGACCTAAGAGTTCCATAGATTCAAATAGTGGTGGTGAAATATGGCTTCCAGTCACCGCGATTCGAACGGCTCCAAATGCAACTCTTGGCTTGAGGCCTAACTCTTCAATCAGCGCACTCTTTAGCGCCACATGAATCGATTCATGATCCCATTTTTCTAGCTTCTGCAGAACATCATTTGATTTCTTTAAAACTGCCTGTGCTTGCTCATCTTTAATCTTGGGCAGCTCTTCCGCATCAACTTCAAACTTGCTAACAAATAAGAATTTGAGCATCTGTGAAACTTCAGCCAGGGTAGCAATACGCTCCTGAATAATAGGCAGCGCGCACTTTACGACCTCGAGCTCTTCTGGTGTTCCAGTAATCACGCCATCTTTTATCAAGAATGGAGTGGTGCGCTTCAATAATTCATCAAGAGTAAGTTCACGAATTTTGTCACCATTTATGGCTTCAAGCTTCTTCATATCAAAACGGGCAGGACTTGAATGAACACGTTCAACGGTAAAGAGTTCGGTTAATTCCTTCATCGTCACATTCTCGCGATCATCTCCTGGTGACCAACCTAGAAGTGCCAAATAATTGCAGATTGCCTCTGGTAAGAAACCGCGTTCGCGATACCACGCAATTGAAACTTCACCATTTCGCTTTGAAAGCTTGGCATTGTCTTGACCCATAACGAAAGGTAGATGCGCAAAAGTTGGATAGTCTGATTCACTAACTCCCATTGCTTGATAGACCCGAATTTGTCTTGGCGTAGATGAGAGCAAATCTTCACCACGCAGAACGTGAGTAACTTTCATCAAGATGTCATCCACTGCAACCGCAAGCGTATACAGCGGTGAACCATCGCCACGAACCAGAACAAAGTCAGGAACGAAGTTGTGGTCGAAAGTTACATCGCCTCGAATTGAGTCATTGAAAGTTGTCGAACCTTCTGGCATACGCATGCGCAAAACCGGTAAACGACCTTCGCTCTTATATTTTGCTAAATCATCGCTGCCAATTGTTCGACATTTTCCGTCATAACCCGGTGCAACATTTGCGGCCTTCTGTGCTTCACGTCTTGCTTCTAACTCTTCGGAGGAGCAATAGCAATGATAAGCATCGCCTTGAGCAAGAAACTTTGCTGCCCATTCGGCATAAATATCTAAACGCTGGCTCTGTAGATATGGACCATATGGTCCCCCAACTTCTGGACCCTCATCCCAATTCAAACCAAGCCACTTCAAAGTATCTTGTGCTGCTTTTATATATTCATCAGTTACGCGTTCGCGATCGGTATCTTCGATTCTAAAAATAAATTGGCCACCGGTGTGACGGGCATAGGCCCAATCGAAAAGAGCCGTTCTGATATTTCCGACGTGCAAGTCGCCGGTTGGCGAAGGCGCGAAGCGAACTCGAACTGGTCTATCAGATGTATTAGTTGGCACGAGGCGATACCTTATTGGAGAGTGAGCCAATTCCCTCAATCATCACAGTAACTTCGGCGCCAGCTGGCATCGGACCGATTCCGGCAGGCGTGCCGGTAAGAATTACATCGCCTGGAAGCAATGTCATCACGGATGAAATGAAATTGATGATTTGCGGAATCTTAAAGTTCATCGAAGACAATGGTTCGGATTGCTTTACCTCACCATTTAAAGTCGTGATTATCTTCTGTGGCCCAGGAATGAAATCAGTTTCAATCCATGGTCCAAGCGGGCAGAATGTGTCAAAACCTTTAGCACGATTCCACTGGCCATCAACTTTCTGAAGGTCTCGCGCAGTTACATCATTTCCAATTGTGTACCCGAAGATAACATCATCAACTTTTTCTACGGGAACATCTTTACAAATTCGGCTTATAACAACAGCTAATTCACCTTCAAAATCTACGCGCTCACTCATTCGCGGCCATTGAATCAGGTCATTTGGTCCGATTACTGAGGTATTAGGCTTCAAGAAAATTACTGGCTCCTTTGGAACATCTGAGCCCATCTCAGCCGCATGATCTGCGTAATTCTTACCAACGCAGACAACTTTGCTTCTAGGAATTACGGGTGCAAGTAGACGAACATCAGCCAGGGCAACTTTAGATTCGGTTGGAACGATGCCACTATAAATCGGGTCACCACGGAGAACTAAAATCTGGTCTTCGTCATTTAAGACACCGAAGAGTGGATCATTTCCTAAACCAGAATTAGCATTTGGTGAGAATCTAACGATACGCATCCGGTAATTCTACCTGTAGCTACTTACTCAAAGCGAAATTAATTCGTCCGCTTCGCTTGCTAGATATATCTTTGCGCCCAAATCTTCGCTCCTTATTGCCGAGATACTTGAAGGCGCTGGTTCCTGTCCGCAAATAACTACGGCCTCAATGCCACTTATCGAACTGGCTTTAGCAACAACCAATACTGCAATAAGTGAATCAACTTCGAATTCACCGCTCTTTACCGGTATCGCCACATAGGTTCTGCCCGTGTTATCTCTAAGAGCTGCAGCAGACCTCGAATTACTTCGAGCCATCGTCGCTTTTGCGAGAGTCAATAACTTTAAATCTTCAGGATTATTGCTCAAGAACGCTCTCCGCTTCATCAACAATTCTTTCGGCTAAAACTGTCGCAATTCTATGGCGACGTCCAACTGGACGCTCTGCAGATAACTTAACCCCAGCAATTGAGATTGTGCTTCCTGGAATTGGCACTCGGCCTAAAGTTTTTGCCAATAGTCCACCGATGCTATCCACATCCTCGCGCTCTGATTCTGGAATTTCTATCTTGAAGTTTGAGGCAAAATCTTCAATATGCAATCTTGCTGAAAGGCG
>DDMR01000068.1:0-2247 GCA_002340925.1 Actinobacteria bacterium UBA2541 | reverse complement strand
CCAACAATTTCCTCGAGAATATCTTCTATGGTAATCAACCCTGCGGTGCCACCATATTCATCGACAACAATTGCCATATGAATTTGATCGCGCTGCATCTCTTTCAAAAGCTCGGCGGCAGTCTTAGTTTCAGGAACAAATGTGGCCTTGCGAACATGTTCTACGACATTCTCGCTAGATTCAGATTCGCGATGCTCATGAGTTCTTCTCGCAAGATCCTTTACATATGCAATACCAATGACATTATCTAGATTCTCATCGATTACCGGGATTCTGGTAAAACCAGAGCGCAGTGCAAGTGAAAGTCCTTGGCGAAGCGTTTTATCTCCTTCAATCCAGACTATCTCGGTTCTTGGAACCATCAATTCTCGAATTAAGGTATCCCCTAATTCAAATACTGATTGGATCATTTCGCGTTCAGATTCTTCTACTAAACCATGTTGGCTAGCCTGATCCACCGCTTCGCGAAGTTCTTCTTCATTTGAGAACTGACCAGCCCGAAGTTTGAAACCCGCCTTGCGCAAAGTTTTTACAACTGAATCCGGAAGTATTGCGATAACTCGCGCGAAATCTAGGTTGTGCTTCTTGCCGAATGTGCGACCGATATAGAAACCGATTACCAGCCAGACGATTGCATCAAATAAAAACTTAAGAGTCTCCATTTACTTTGCTTTCCATTCCGCTAGGGTCTTATCTTGAAGTCCGAACATAACTTTGTGTTCCTCTTCCTCGACATGATCGAAGCCCAATAAGTGTAGAACTCCGTGGACTGTTAATAACGAAATCTCATCTGCGGTTGAATGATTGATTGCTTGCTTTGCAGCAAATTGTGGACAGATAACGATGTCCCCGATGATTCCAGGTCCATCACTTGCCGAAAAGGGTTTCAATTCATCCATTGGGAAGGAGAGAACATCTGTTGGACCTGGTAAATCCATCCATTGAATATGCAATTTAGTGATTTCATCTTCATCTACCAGAGTGATTCCTAAATCTGATTCAGGATGAATTCCCATTTTCTCCAGCGCAAATGCGGCAACATCAACAATTTCATCTTCATTGCAAGCGATACCACTGTTATTAGCAATTTCTATTCCCATGGGAATTAGCGATCACCGCTTCCAGATCGAATTGATCTCGTCACATTCGGTGGAACAACTTTATTTTCGTCATGTCTTCCATAAGCATTTACGATGTCACCAACAAGTCGGTTTCGAACAACATCTTCAGAATCTAAACGAATAAATGTTATGTCATCCACACCTTCAAGAATCTCGTGGACAATCTTCAACCCAGATTGCGCACCATGTGGTAAATCAACTTGGGTTACGTCACCAGTAATGACCATCTTTGAACCGAAACCAAGGCGAGTCAAGAACATCTTCATCTGTTCGGCAGAAGTATTCTGCGCTTCATCCAGAATAATAAATGCATCGTTCAGAGTGCGACCACGCATATATGCAAGCGGTGCAATCTCTATGATTCCAGATTGCATAAGTCTTGGAATCGAATCTTGGTCAATCATGTCGTGCAGCGCATCAAAGAGTGGGCGCAGATATGGATCAATCTTCTCTTGCAGAGTCCCGGGCAAGAAACCAAGGCGCTCTCCTGCTTCTACAGCCGGTCTGGTCAAGATAATTCTATTTACTTGCTTTGATTGCAGAGCCTGTATTGCTTTAGCCATTGCTAGGTAAGTTTTTCCAGTTCCTGCTGGCCCAACTCCAAAAGTAATTGTGTTCTCATCTATCGCTTCAACATATCGCTTCTGATTTGCGGTCTTTGGGCGGATTGTTTTTCCGCGATTGCTCAAGATATTTAGCGAAAGAACTTCGGCTGGATGATCAACTGGCTCATGATTAAACATTTCAATTGAACGCAGAATCGCATCACTATTTAGACTCTGGCCGGCACGCAGCAAAACCAATAATTCGCGAACGAGTGCTTCGAATTTTGCTATTTGCGCTAAATCTCCGCCAGCAAAAATTTCATTGCCACGAACAGTGATAGAAATATTTGGGAAGGTTTTTTCGAAAATACGAAGGTGAGCATCTTGGGCTCCAGTGAGTGCGACCATAGGAATCGCGGTTGGCACAGTAATTAGCGCAGTTTTAATGGGGTCCATTGAGGGAAATCTTACTTTTAACCGGGCGGCCAGGCGAACGGACGCCCGCCAAGAATATGCAGATGAGCGTGAAATACGCTCTGACCTGCGCTTGCGCCGGTATTAAAGACACTTCGATAGCCATC
>DDMR01000018.1:7295-10989 GCA_002340925.1 Actinobacteria bacterium UBA2541 | reverse complement strand
GTAGTAATTGCTGTTGTAATTGCTGTTGTTCTACTTGCAATAATTGTTGTCTCCCGAAATGGTTCTACCGAAACCCAAACTGCTGCTCCAGAAGCAACAGCGACTGCGCAAGCATCACAAGAAGCGGAACCAACTGCTGAAGCATCTTCCGAGGCATCTGCTGAAGCAACAACTTCAACAGTTGTAGATCAAGGCGGAAGCGAGCCAGTAGGTATCGTTGCGCAATACACTTCATCTGGTGCAACTATTTTCTGGAAAGCCCCAACTGATGGTGCCGCTGTCTCAAACTACAATGTTGAAATCCGTTCAAATGGCGGAACTTGGAAATTGATTACAACAGTTCCAGCTGATCAATATTCAATTGATATTACAAAAGGTGAAACCACAGGGTGGGCCTCCTTTAGAATCTCATCTGTTCTAGAAGATGGAACCGTTGATGGTGGAAAAGTCTTTGGTCTCCCAGGGCAGTGGGCTTAAAACTAATTTGCGTTAAGTGCTTCAAGTATTGATGCAACATAAACATCACTACCAGCTTCAATTAAGTGGACACCATCCGGAGCAAAAAACTCCGGGTGGTTTTCTGCTATTGAAGCCCAATCAACTAAAACTGCATTTGGATATTTAGAAACTACTTCACTAATAATTTTATTATTTCCATCTCGCCAAGTTCGAGGAACAGCTGTGTTTACAACTACAACCCTTGGCTGGTCTTTAAGTAGTTCCAATAACTTGACCATATTTTCACGAGAGACCGAATTATTGTTTCCGACATTTAAAACTACCTTCGACTCCCCAACGCGTGGTTTATCTGCCTCTACCTCTTTTATAAGTTCCTGAATCTGGCGCCCAACTCGGGCATTAATCAAGGCAATTTCTTCCTGCGCTGCTAACTTGTTGCGGATACCCAAGATAACTGAATCTCCAGTAACCCAGAGCCCAGACTTATTGACTCCCATAACGGTATCTGGCAATTCAAGTTCTGGTTTTACTTCAACAATTATTGATTGATCACGCTGCCAGGCAACAGCAACAGAGCTGCCAGATATTACAACTATAAATGCGGTTACAGATACTACAAAAATTCGTTGTCGCTTCTGCATCACTTTGGTCCGATATTTAATTCCCCTAAACCAGTTCTGCACGACCCCGTTTCGGATTGGTATCTCAATTGCTCGTAGCGAGATATCAGCAAGTGCTAGAACAACCAAAACTCTGGCAACATTTAGCGCTAGTAGATTTCCAGTTAGATCAGCGCCAGGTCTGGTAACTTGAAAAACTACCCAGTGCCATAGATAAATTCCATATGATCTCTGACCAATCCAGAGAAAGACTCTATTGCTTAGGAGTGGCGAGAATCTTGATGCTGGGTGAACAATTGAAACCATAGTTGCACAACCAAATAGCGTGGCAAGCGGAAATGCAATTTGATATAACGTTGCATTCTCTTGATCTATAAATAGAAAAATACAGAGCAGACCAATAAAGCCAAACACTCCAATTCCATCAATAAAATCTTGAGCTCGCTGTGAAATATTGCGAGTTAAGTTTCTTGGGATCCAGCTAACCGCAAGGGCCGATCCTAGGAATAAACCAAGGCTATGAGTGTCTGTTCCAAAATAGATATGGCTAATTCGACCTGCAGTTGCGTTATCTGCTTGTAGTGAGAAGAGGAAGAGCGCGGTGCCGGAGAAGGTAGCAATAATTAGAGCCGCTCGTCTGACTACGCGCTTACCAAATTTACGCCACACGAATAGCAAAATAATTGGCCAAATAAGATAGAACTGAAATTCAACTGCAAGCGACCAAGTGTGTTGCAGGAGTGGTGGGCGCCCAATCGCTTGAAAGTAATCCTGCTCTAGCGCAACTAAGTGCCAGTTATTGGTCCCGGATAGCACGTATGGGACATCCTTAATAAATCTACGAATTGCATCAGGAGCAAATAGCGCAATCATGACAGTTGTAGCAATCAAAAGGGCTATTAGGCCCGGGAACAATCTTCGTATGCGCGCCGCATAAAACTTTTTTAGATCTAAACCATTTGCACTTTCAATTGAATCCAAAATCAATCTAGTAATTACATACCCAGAGATTACGAAGAAGAGATCTACGCCAAGAAAGCCACCTGGCATCCATGAAATCCCTAAGTGATAAAGAACAACGGCAAAAACTGCAAGAGCACGCAAACCATCAATTGCAGGAATATGAGTTGAAGAAATTGATGCGCGCTGCATCGAAATTACTTACGTTTTTTGGTTGTGCTCTTCTTTACAACTTTTCTAGCTGGTTTAGTTGCAGAGCTCTTAACTTCGGGTGTTGACGAGTTTCCAGGTGTAGCTGAACTTTTTCCATTATTGCGCACGAACGTCTTTTCTACTGGGCGGTTATTGGAATCAATGTTTGCATCGATATCGCCTTGCAGCGCCGTAAGTTTTTCAAAAGCCTGCTTCAACCTATTTCTGGTTTCCCCAATAGCTTGCTCTGCAGCATTAAGCGACTGAGTTTGAATTCTATAAAGACGCTCTGATTCAGAGATTGCACTTGTAAGCCAAGAACGGAATTCGCCAACAGCAACTGTTGCTTCTGAAATAATTTTTTCAGCTTCGCGCTTCGCCGCGCTAGAAAGTGCATTTGCTTCGCGACGGCTTTCAGTTAATAAGTTTTCTGCGCTACGAGTTGCCTTTTCGTGTAGCTCTTGCGCTTCAGACTCTGCTGCAGCTAAATATTTACGACCGCGTGATTCTGCGCCAGCTAATATTGCCTTCGCTTTATTCTCTGAAGACTCTAAACGCTCTTTTACAATTCTTGTAGTTTCAGCAACCATTTGTTCTGCTGATGCAGTTGCTCGTGACTCACGCTGTTGCGCTGTCTTGATTAGGCTCATTGCGGTCTCGCCCGCAAGAATTTCAAACTCTTCTTTGCTTAAACTTGTGATGTCACGACGTGAGCGAAGATCTGCTAATTGAGTTTCAAGTTGGCGAATACGTTCAACCGCATTCTCAGTTGGGGCTGCAACAGTTTCTTCTTTAAACCCAACCCATGATCGGAATTTGTTATCAGCCATTTCCGCTCCTTGCTCTAATCAGTTATCTCGGCAGAGCCTATAACATCGGGCAGGGTGAGTGCCATGAGTGATTTCCCTTCCGCCGCCGCTATTCATGAGCCTATAGTTGCGACATGAGCGAATCGATAAAGAGTTCACGAGACCTCCTAGCGGAATTCATCAAGAACGGCAAAGAGTTGATTTCATTAGCTAAGTCCATATCTACGGAAGATATGAAGAAGTTTCCGATACCTGGCGAATGGTCTGCTGCTTACGTTTTGCACCACATGTGTGATGGCGAGATGCACTTTGCAACTAGATACATAACTAACCTTGCAGACGTTACTCCCAACATTCTTCCATTTAATGAGGATGTTTATTCAGATCGCTTGCAGTATGAGAAGCGTGATCCATTCGCGTCAATGGCGGCAATCGAGGGGATTCAAATAGCTATGGCAAACATCTTTGGAGCGATTCCTGAAAGTGATTGGTCGCGAACTTCAATGCATCCAGAAGGCGGACTAATGACACTTACAGATTTATTTAAAATGGATACTCGCCACAGCAAGTCGCATGCCGGTCAACTTCAGCAGATAATCGATGCGCTTTAGTTGGCTTTACTCTTAAACATTTTGGAATATTTGGAATATTTGG
>DDMR01000018.1:0-7226 GCA_002340925.1 Actinobacteria bacterium UBA2541 | reverse complement strand
GAATATTTGGAATATTTGGAATAGCTGGTGCGGGAGGCGGGACTTGAACCCGCACGTCCGAAGACACAAGTTCCTAAGACTTGCGTGTCTGCCATTTCACCACTCCCGCTGGAGAGATGAGAGAAGATTAAGGGAACTTAGGCAAAAGCGCCAAACTGAGATTAAATTAGGGGAAGAGAACCTAAACAAGGAGCCAAGATGTCACTAACACCAAGTCCTGCAGATAAGTTCACATTTGGTCTATGGACTGTTGGTTGGCAAGCGCGTGATCCATTTGGTGATGCAACCCGCGGTGCATTAGATCCAGTCCGCAGCGTTACTGAATTAGCAGAGCGCGGTGCCTACGGTGTGACATTTCATGATGATGACTTAATTCCATTTGGTTCAAATGATTCAGATCGCAGTGCTCATATTGCTCGATTTAAAAAAGCACTCGCAGATACCGGAATGAAAGTTCCGATGGCAACAACAAATTTGTTTACCCACCCAATCTTTAAAGATGGTGCACTGACTGCAAATGAACGCGACATCCGACGCTTTGCAATCTCTAAAGTTATGCGCAACATTGATTTAGCTGCAGAACTTGGCGCTGAAATTTATGTTTGCTGGGGCGGCCGTGAAGGCGCCGAATCTGATGCAGCGAAAGATGGCTACGTTGCGCTAGAACGCTACCGTGAAGGTTTCAATATTCTTGGGGAGTATGTAATCGATAAGGGTTACAACATTAAGTTTGCAATCGAACCAAAACCAAATGAACCACGTGGCGATATTTTCCTTCCAACCATTGGACATGCACTCGCATTCATTAACTCTCTAGATCATCCAGAACTCGTTGGCGTAAATCCGGAAGTTGGTCACGAACAAATGGCTAACCTCAACTTTGTTCACGGAATCGCACAAGCTTTATTCCACAAGAAGTTATTCCATATTGATTTAAATGGTCAGCACGGTCCTAAGTTTGATCAAGATTTGGTCTTTGGGCATGGCGATTTGAAATCAGCATTCTTCTTGGTCGATTTACTAGAGCGCTATAAATATGCAGGTCCAAAGCACTTCGATTACAAGCCAGGACGCACTGAAGATGACCGCGGTGTCTGGGTTTCCGCAACATCGAATATGCGAACATATCTTGCACTAAAAGAGCGCGCATTGGCATTCCGCGCAGATCCTCGAGTTAAGGCTGCTATGGAAGATTCTCGAATCAACGAACTTGAAGTGCCAACACTTGCAAAGGGCGAGAGTTGGAAGGATTTAACTTCAGTAAATGTTGATGTTGATGGCTTGGCTGCTCGTGGATATCAATACGAGACTATTGATCAATTAGCTATCGAACACTTGATGGGCCTTTAACCGCACTTAAACCTGTAAACTTCGCTAGATGAGCGCCGAGCAAAGTAACCTGAGTATTCAGGATGAAATAAGCGTGGCGATTCTTCAAGTATTGCGTGATGCACATTCACAATTAAATTGCGATATTCCTACCTCTCTTACTTTAGAGCGTCCGAAGAATCGTGATCACGGAGATTACGCAACCTCAATCGCACTGGCACTTTCTAAGCCATCTGGAATTGCACCTCGCAAAATTGCCGAAATAATTGTTGCAGGTCTACAAGTTCGTAAAGATATTGCGGCTCTTGAAATTGCTGGTCCAGGCTTTGTGAATATCACTCTTGATAAAAGAAGCCAAGGTGGAGTTATCGCTAACATTCTTACCGCTGGCAAAAGCTTTGGTTATGGCAATAAGTTAAATGGCATTGCAATAAATCTCGAATTTATTAGTGCGAACCCCACTGGTCCGCTGCATCTCGGTCACACCAGATGGGCTGCGGTTGGAGACGCACTTGGTCGAGTTTTATCGGCTGCTGGCGCAAAAGTAACTCGCGAGTTTTATATAAATGATCGTGGTGTGCAGATGGATAAATTTGGCGCATCACTTCAGAGCGCTGCGCTCAGTGAACCAAGGCCCGAAGATGGATATCACGGCGCATATATCGATGACTTGGCCAAAGAAGTTGTGGCTTCAAATCCCGAAGTTCTGAAGTTAAGTGGCGAAGAACAGACATTTACATTCCGAGATATTGGATACAAATTACAGTTGGCCCAGCAACAGAGCGTTCTAGATAAATTTGGCACACGCTTCGATGTCTGGTTCTCTGAGAAAAGTTTGTATGAAAATGGCTTTTTTGCGCATTGCCAGGAAGTTCTTAAATCAAAGGGTCATGTCTTTGAAGATGGTGGCGCTATCTGGCTTAGGACAACAGATTTTGGTGATGATAAAGATCGCGTAATGGTGAAATCTGATGGATCGATGGCTTACTTCGCATCTGATTCTGCTTATTACATCTCAAAGCGCGAACGTGGATTTGAAATTTGTATTTATATGTTGGGAGCGGATCATCACGGATATACCGGAAGATTGAAGGCGCTTGCAGCTTGTAATGGCGATGATCCGGAATACAACGTTGAAATTTTGATTGGCCAGATGGTAAAAATAATGGAAGGCGGTGAAGAGGTAAAACTCTCGAAGCGTGCCGGAACCATTATTACTCTGGAAGAGCTTGTTGAAAAAGTAGGCGTAGATGCAGCCCGCTACACCTTGATCCGTTATCCGGTCGATACTCCGATGGTTATGGATGTAGATATTTTGCGCAGTCGGACAAATGAAAATCCGGTTTATTACGTGCAATATGCACATGCACGAATCTGTGCAGTATTACGTAATGCAACTGATATCGGCATTAGATATGGCACGGATTTAATTCACCCAGAACTTTTGGTGCACGAGCGCGAACGCGAATTAATAGGCGCTCTTGGTGAATTCCCAAGAGTTGTAGCCGGTGCTGCAGAATTACGCGAACCACATCGAGTCGCCAGATATGTCGAAGAGTTGGCGGGGGTTTACCACCGTTTTTATGCTGACTGTAGAGTCCTGCCACTTGGCGATGAAACTCCAAGCGAGCTCCATAGCGCACGCGCTACCTTATGTTCTGCAACGGCTCAAGTAATTGCTAATGGTCTAGATCTACTCGGTGTTAGCGCACCAGAAAAGATGTAAGTGATGAATTTCTTACCGGAAGTCTTTTCAAATAACAGTGCCATGGTTAATGGCGAACTCGTTATTGGTGGCTGCAAAGCAAGTTCATTAGCTAAAGAATTTGGAACCCCGCTTTTCGTTATTGATGAGGCAGATTTCAAGTCAAGAATTATGGGTTGGAAGAGCGCGCTAAATTCTAATTTTGGAAGCAGTGCTGGCGAAGTTTATTACGCATCAAAATCCTTCATCTCAGTTGAGGTCGCAAAATGGATTGAAGAAGCAGGTATCGGAATTGATGTTTGCACCGGTGGCGAACTCGCTGTTGCCCTTGCCGCGAAATTTCCACCCGATCGAATTGAAGTTCATGGAAATAATAAATCTGAGGAAGAAATCATAAGTGCCATTGAAGTTGGCGTTGCAAAGATAGTTATCGATTCGATGCAAGAGATTGAGCGCGTTGATCGAATTGCTAAGGCTGCCAATAAAGTGCAGAAAGTTCTGCTTCGAATTACACCGGGCGTTGAAGCAAATACCCATGAGGCGATTTCAACCGCGCATGAAGATGTGAAGTTTGGTTTCTCAATCGCAAGTGGCGCGGCCTGGAAGGCAATCAATGCAGCCCAGAGCGCGGCCAATCTCTCACTCGAAGGATTGCACTGTCATATCGGTTCTCAAATTTTCGAAAATGAGGGTTTTATTCTTGCAACAAAGAGATTACTTGAACTGAGCGCAAAGTTCCGTGACGAATTTAAGAGTGAACTTTCCGAGCTTGATTTAGGTGGCGGCTACGGAATCGCATATCTTGCTGGCGATAAAACATTTGACCCAAAACAAGTTATGGCAGCGCTAGCTGAATTAGTGAAGAGTGAATGCAATCGTCACAATTTGAAAGTGCCAAAGATTTCTATCGAACCAGGTCGCGCTATTGCTGGCCCAACTACTACAACCTTGTATGAAGTTGGAACAACAAAAGATGTGGAATTAGAAGGTGGAAAAACGCGCAGATATATCGCTGTTGACGGTGGTATGAGCGACAACATCCGCCCTGGACTTTACGGTGCGAAATATTCTGCAATTCTTGCAAACCGCACATCAACTTTGGCTGCAATAGATTCCAGATTAGTTGGGAAGCATTGCGAAAGCGGCGACATAATTATTCGAGACATTAATCTCCCAAGCGATATTGCACCGGGCGATATTCTGGCTATCCCAGCTACTGGGGCATACGGCCGAAGCATGGCTAGCAATTACAACCATATGTTGAAACCAGCAGTGATTTCCGTTGCAAATGGCTCGGCCCGAACCATCTTGCGCAGGGAAACTGAGGCAGATTTACTTGCTTTAGATGTAGTTGAGGCACCCCGCACTATTAAATAGCGTTCGGCTTATAAATAGCGTTCGGCATCGGGAAAAAATAGGGGAGAATAGCCCAATGAATTCGCAGAAAACTCTTCGCGTCGGCATGCTCGGCTGCGGTGTTGTCGGAAGCGAAGTCGCCCGTTTAATCGGCGCCAACCAGAAGGATCTGACAGCAAGATCTGGTGCAAAGTTGGATTTAGTAAAAATCGGAGTCCGCAATCTGGCCCGGCCAAATGTTGCAAAAGATTTATTGACTACAGATCTTGAATCGATTGTTAAAGATAAAAACATCGATTTAATTATTGAAGTTATTGGTGGAATCGAGCCAGCAAGAACTTTAATTTTGGAAGCATTTGCAAATGGCAAATCTGTTGTAACTGCTAATAAAGCACTTCTTGCCAAGCATGGTGCTGAATTATTCGCTGCGGCAGATAAGAGCGGGGTAGATCTTTACTACGAAGCTGCTGTTGCAGGTGCGATTCCAATCTTGCGCCCACTTCGCGAATCTCTCGTTGGCGACCATGTCCAGCGCATTATGGGAATTGTCAACGGAACAACAAATTACATTTTGACCAAGATGGATGAATCTGGTTCAGCTTTTGCTGATGCACTTGCTGAAGCGCAAACACTTGGCTTTGCTGAAGCAGATCCAACTGCAGATGTTGAAGGTTTTGATGCGGCAGCAAAAGCTGCAATTTTGGCAGGACTAGCTTTCCACTCGCGGGTTACTGATTCTGATGTTTATCGTGAGGGTATTACAAAAATTACTGCCACAGATGTAGCGGTAGCAAAGTCGTTGGATTTAGTTGTTAAGTTATTGGCAATCGCTGAACTTACAAATGAAGGCAAGATAAGCGTTCGTGTTCATCCAACTTTGATTTCCAGAAGCCATCCCTTGGCATCGGTCCGCGAGGCTTTCAACGCAGTATTCGTGGAATCCGAATCTGCCGGCGCAATGATGTTCTATGGCCGGGGCGCAGGCGGCGCACCAACAGCTTCAGCAATTCTTGGAGACTTGGTTGCAGTTGCACGTCATCGAATAAGTGGTGGACTTGGACCACGCGAAAGTGATTACGCAGATCTTGGCGTTGTGCCGATGGGTTCTACTAAAACTCGCTATTTAATTCGTCTTGAAGTTGCAGATCGCCCAGGTGTTCTGGCGGCAGTTGCACAAACTTTCTCTAAACATGATGTTTCAATTCAAACTGTGCGCCAAACTGGCCGCGGAGACAATGCAGAGCTAATTGTCATGACTCATAAGGCAGCAGATTCTGCCCTGGCGGCAACTGTTGCTGATCTCTCCACTTTGGATGCGGTTAAAGATATAGCGAGCGTTCTTCGAGTTGAAGGTATGAGCGCATGAGTATTTTCAAGAAAAAAGGCGCACACCAATGGCGCGGAGTAATTGAGGAATACCGCCATCGCCTGCCGGTCTCTTCAAAGACACCGATTGTTTCGTTGCGTGAAGGTGGAACTCCACTGGTCTATGCCTGTGTTCTCTCTGCAATGTTAGATAATGAAATTTGGCTAAAGGTCGAAGGTGTAAATCCAACTGGTTCATTTAAAGATCGTGGAATGACAATGGCGATTTCAAAGGCTGCCGAAGATGGAGCAAAAGCTGTTATCTGCGCATCAACCGGAAATACTTCAGCAAGCGCCGCTGCATATGCAACAAAGGCCGGAATGCGTCCAGTTGTTTTGGTGCCTGAAGGAAAGATTGCAATGGGCAAACTTGCACAAGCAATCGCACATGGTTCATCCCTGTTGCAAGTAGATGGAAACTTTGATGATTGTTTAAATCTGGCACGTGAATTATCTGAAAATTATCCAGTTGCGCTAGTAAATTCAATTAATCCATACCGAATCGATGGCCAGAAAACTGCAAGTTTTGAAGTTGTAGATATGTTGGGCAACGCTCCAGATCTACATGTTCTGCCAGTTGGAAATGCTGGAAACATAACTGCATATTGGATGGGCTATAAAGAATATTTCAAGGATGGCCTAGCCAAGCAATTGCCACAAATGTGGGGATTTCAGGCCGCTGGTTCAGCGCCAATTGTTTTAGGTGAAGTTGTGAAAAATCCAGAGACAATTGCAACTGCGATTCGTATCGGAAACCCCGCATCCTGGCAGCAAGCAGTTGAAGCACGAGATTCTTCAGGTGGCTTAATTGGTTCAGTAACTGATGAAGAAATTCTTGCTGCATATCGTCTGGTTGCAGCAAAAGAGGGAGTCTTCGTTGAACCATCTAGCGCGGCCGGCATTGCTGGATTAATCAAGAAAAAAGCTGAAGGAAAATTACCAAAAGATAAGCAAATCGTTATCACTGTTACTGGAAATGGCTTGAAAGATGTTGGTTGGATTTTAGATCATGCCGAAGCGCCAACTGTTATCCCAGTTGATGTGAAACGCGCTGCAGAAGCGATTGGACTTGCCTAATGTCTAGTGCAAAGAACCGCCTAACTTTTAAAGCAACAATGGCACAAGTCAGTGTTCCTGCTACAAGCGCAAATTTGGGACCAGGTTTTGACAGTTTAGGTTTAGCGCTCGAGCTACGTGATCGTTATGCCGCACAGGTTTTAGATGATGCAACATTTGATGTTGATGTAACAGGCGAGGGCAGTGCAGATGTTAAGACTGATAAAAACAATTTAGTTATTAAAGCAATGCTCCATGGCTTTGAACATATGGGACAGAAGCCAAAGGGAATTGCGCTTCGACAATTAAATGTAATTCCACATGGTCGCGGTCTTGGTTCTTCGGCTGCCGCAATTGTTGGTGGATTAGCACTTGCCCGTTCCTTAGTTCTTGGCGGGGAACAACTTTTAACTGA
>DDMR01000033.1:2408-6019 GCA_002340925.1 Actinobacteria bacterium UBA2541 | reverse complement strand
CTTGGGCTAGCACCTATGAAATGGAGCGAGAATTCACCGCTGCGCAGCATCGCTATATCTCTAACATTCCAACTTGGAAATCGTCTCTCGTACATGGATTCATCGCCGTCATTAAAGATCATAATTGTCGAATTAGGCGCCAATGGCGTGAAGATTGAGCCCCGGTTCCCAACTATTAACTTTGATTGTAGAAACCTCGCTTTTAGATAATTCCTATACCGGTCAGATTTTGAGCTATCTGAAGTTAATAGAACTGGCTCTACATCAAAATCAAAGGTAAGTAATTGTTTGATATCTCGCTCATCTGGGACAATTACAAGTAGCTGTTCATCTAACCTTAGTTTTCCAAGAATCTGATTTATCGTTCTTGGAAGATCCTCAAATCTTTTAGTCACAGATACTTGGTGCTCTAGTTTCGGTTTGATGTCACTAATTTGTGGAATTACTTGACCTAGAAATTCCGACTCAACAGAAGCTGCTCGAGCGGGAATTGCGCTTCTAATAACGTCCCATGGCTTGCACGCGTAACGCTCGCAAGTGAGATTTACGATCTCTATCAGCTCTTCGGTTAGAAGTGGAATCGGTGAAATAACCTTGCTTAGAGTTTTAAGCGACTTTGAATCTAGAAGAGATGGTTCTCTAGATTGGACATAACCCATAACTTCTTCCCTGCCGAATGGAATCTTTACAAATACGCCAAGTTGAACTTGGTCAGAGAGAACTTCCGGGACTAGGTAATCATAAGTATCTGGTAGATGAAAAACTCCAGTATCCACACAAACTTGAACGATTGGATTCTCTGAGGCAACGGTTACTTTCTTTGGTGCCCGTTGCGCCTTCAAACGCAGTGGCTTTACCTGCGTCACTTACATTTACCTAGAAGCTGCTTCTTTGAGTGCCGCTGCGCGATCGGTCTTCTCCCAAGTGAAGTTTGCGAGTTCGCGACCAAAGTGACCATAAGATGCTGTTGCTGAATAAATCGGACGAAGCAAATCCAGGTCACGAATAATTGCAGCAGGCCGCAGATCAAATGTAGCCATAACTGCATCAACAATCTTATTAGGTGCAACTTTTTCGGTTCCGAAAGTTTCTATGAACAGTCCAACTGGCTGTGCTTTACCAATTGCATAAGCAACCTGAACCTCACAACGCGAAGCGAGCCCAGCTGCGACAACATTCTTCGCAATCCAGCGCATTGCATAAGCGGCGCTGCGATCAACTTTGGATGGATCTTTTCCAGAGAAAGCCCCGCCACCATGACGGGCCATTCCACCATAAGTATCAACGATAATCTTGCGACCAGTTAAGCCAGCATCTCCCATTGGTCCACCGATAACGAAACGACCTGTTGGGTTGATGAGGATTCGAACATCTGAAGTATCTATCTTTAAGTCGCTAATAATCGGATCGACGACCAACTTCTTTAGATCTGGAGCCAATGTTTTTTCGAGATCGACAGAAGGTGCGTGTTGGGTGGAGATAACGATTGTGTTCAGTGCAACGGCGCGATCGCCGTCGTACTCAATTGTTACTTGGGTTTTTCCATCTGGGCGCAGATAATCAACTTTTCCAGCTTTACGAACC
Source organism: Actinobacteria bacterium UBA2541 (assembly GCA_002340925.1). Lineage (GTDB taxonomy): Bacteria > Actinomycetota > Actinomycetes > Nanopelagicales > Nanopelagicaceae > AAA044-D11. The sequence continues at coordinate 4,435 of DDMR01000033.1, read as the reverse complement.
GCTGAAAGTTGAAGCGCGAGTTTGTGAGCTAAAGAAATTGGCAGAGGCATAAGCTCTGGGGTGTCATCACATGCATAACCAAACATCAAGCCTTGGTCTCCTGCGCCTTGCAGATCTAGTGGATCTGCCGACGAAGAGATTCGCTTTTCAAATGCTGAATCTACGCCTTGAGCAATGTCGCTAGATTGTTGGCCAATCGATAGTGAAACGCCACATGAGTTTCCATCGAAACCTTTTTCTGAAGAGTCATACCCGATATTCAAAACCGTGTCACGCACAATCGTCATAACATCGGCGTAGCCATTAGTTGTTACTTCCCCTGCAACATGCACCTGCCCGGTTGTAATAAGTGTTTCAACTGCCACACGGCTCTTTGCATCTTGAGAAAGTAGTGAATCGAGAATCGCATCAGAAATCTGATCTGCCATCTTATCTGGGTGGCCTTCGGTTACTGATTCTGAAGTGAATAGTCGTTTAGTCATTGGGCTACCCTAACTTATTGAGAGCTCGATCTAGTAACAGATCGGCTAGCGTGTCCTTTGATTGGTTCTTACATTCAATACTTTCGCCATTGCTATCTATCAGAAGTCCAGCAGTTTCATCAGCGCCGAAGATCGCGCCTTCGCCAACATTATTTAGGTAGATTAAATCTGAACCTTTATGTTTCATCTTTGCCTTAGCAGCTTCGACCCCTTCGCTATTTAGGGGCAACGTTTCTGCAGCAAACGCTACAAGCACTTGATTGCCAGAACGCTTCTTCGAAATATTTGCGAGCAAGTCTGGATTGGCCTCTAGTTCAATGTTTTGATAATTGCTCTTCTTAATCTTGTCTGAAGAAAAACTCTTAGGTCTTGCATCTGCAACTGCCGCTGCCATAATCAGGATTTCACACGTCGGAAATTCTTTGTCGAGAGCATCTGCCATCTGTGCAGTCGACGAAACGCTAATCGTTCTGACACCAGGCAAATCATCAAGGCTCGAATTTGCTGCAATCAAAACAACATCTGCGCCTCGGTTCCTGGCAGCTTTTGCTACCGCATAACCTTGCTTGCCCGTTGAATGGTTAGCGATGAATCTCACCGGATCAATTGCTTCTCTGGTTCCGCCAGCAGTTACCAGAACCTTTCTTCCAAGAAGATCGGAGTTAATTTTCGCGAACTCTGAAATCTCAGTGATTATTCGTGACACCTCTGGATACCGGCCGACTCCGAAATCTTCACCAGTCATACGACCTTCATCTGGTTCGATCACTAAAAGACCGCGCCTGCGAAGTGTTGCGACATTCTCTTGATTGGCGGCGCTTAACCACATTTCAGGATGCATCGCTGGAACCAGAACTATCGGACAAGTCGCCGCACTAATAACATTTGTAAGCAAATCATCTGCAAGGCCGTTAGATATCTTTGCAATTAAGTCGGCAGTTGCTGGGGCGACGACAATTAAATTTGCTTCGCGCGCCTTCTTTATATGAGGAACCTCATGCACGTTGTTCCAGAGATTTTCATCAACGCTGCGACCCGATAGCGCTTCCCAAGTCGCTGAACCTACGAAGTTCAAGCTTGCCCGAGTTGGGATAACTGAAACCCCGAAACCTACGTCTTGCAACCTTCGTAACAGCTCAGCAGATTTGTAAGCCGAAATTCCACCGCCCACCCCAAGAATTATTTCCCTACCCAGGAGTGTCATTTTTTAGACCTTTAAATTACGAAGATTTATTCGGCAACGCTTGCTTCAGGAGCGACTGGCTCCAAATTTTCAATAGTTAGAAGACCCTCGTTGATCTCGCGAAGAGCGATAGAAAGTGGCTTCTCGTGAACATAGGTTTCAACAAGTGGGCCAACATATTCAAGTAGACCTTCGCCAAGTTGTGAATAGTACGCATTGATTTGGCGGGCACGCTTAGCTGCATATAGAACCAAGCTGTATTTTGAACCAGCTGCATCCAATAGTTGGTCGATTGGTGGGTTTGTAATGCCATCCATTGTTGTCATGATGTGCCTTCCGTTAGTAATTCAAGAATCTAGTAA
>DDMR01000033.1:885-2162 GCA_002340925.1 Actinobacteria bacterium UBA2541 | reverse complement strand
AGGATCTCATCGAACTCGCCTGAACAGGCCATTTCTTCCTCAGCTAAAGCCAGCCGAGCAGCACGACGTTCTGGCGAATCAGTCCCTCTGGACGTGAGCCTTTCTACCAACTCTTCCCAAGATGGCGGTGAAACAAAAACAAGAAGCGCATCCGGGTCGGCCTTTCGAATCTGTCTAGCCCCTGCAATTTCAATCTCTAAGAGAACGTGCTTACCAAGATTCAGCGCCTCTGCAACTGCTTCGCGTGGAGTTCCGTAACGCGCACCAGCAAATTCGGCCCATTCAAGAAGAGCATTCTGCGCAATTAATTGATCAAACTTCTCCTCAGTTACAAAGTGATAATCGCGTCCATCTTTCTCATTCTCACGTGGTTCGCGAGTCGTAACCGAAACACTTACCCAGATTGCAGGATGGTCGCGAAGATACGAAGTGATTGTGCTTTTTCCAACACCGCCAGGTCCTGACATAACAATTAGCGTTCCAGGGTTTACTGGCACCTTATTCAAAATCATCTCACTTCTCAGCTTTTGCAATTGATGTGAACCTAGTCCACCAATTCTACGCGTTTCAGAGATGCCAGCCTTTGCCATTAGAGTAAAAGTTCTCCTTGACCCGATACCAGGTGCCGCATCCAATAATTCGCGAACCCGCATTCGTTGTATCGACTCTCGACCATCATTGATGACATCGAATATTCCAATTTCACCTGACGCTAGAAGAGCTTTCACTTGGGCTCGCTCGCGCCGGGATTCAACAGCCTTCAGGCCAGCTTCCGCTCGTGCTTGCGCACTTAGGATCGGCGGTTGCTTACTCACAATCTAATTCAAACTATCCAGAATGGATGCAGCGGTCTCTTTCATGCTGGTCAAAGATATCTTCGCCTGATCTGTAATCGGCCTACCGATGACTAAGTAATTTGCTCCGGCTGTCACAGCCTCCTTTGGCGTCATAACTCTTTTTTGATCGCCGAGCTCGGCTCCTGTCGGCCGAACGCCGGGTGTAATTATCTCTAACTTCTCTCCAACAACAGCGCGGATTTCACTCGCCTCAAATGGTGAACAAACTATAGAACGTGCTCCATTTTCACTCGCCAACTTAGCCAGTGATGCAGCAGAACTCTTCGTGTTCTTTGCATAGCCGATTTCTACTAAATCCGAATCGGATAGGGATGTAAGAATCGTGACCGCCGTTATTGAAACATTAGGTGCGGCATCACTCGCGGCCTTGATCATCGCTGCGCCTCCACTTGCATGGATGGTCAAAAACTTTGGCGCCAG
>DDMR01000033.1:0-658 GCA_002340925.1 Actinobacteria bacterium UBA2541 | reverse complement strand
TCCAGATCCTTAGTATCTAAGGCAAGAATTATTGGTGAATTCACAATTACAGATTCCCTTCGCTGCGATGTGCGTAACCAACGGCCTCGCGCAATGAATCAAAGCCGTGCTCAACAAGTTCGTTGCGAAGTTCTTCTTTGACCTTCATGGCAGCCATTGGATTTCCAAACGTTGCGGTGCCGATAGAAACTGCGGAAGCTCCTGCAAGAATTAGTTCAAAAGCATCTTGACCCGAAGCGACTCCGCCCATCCCCAATATTTTGACATGTGGCATAGCGGCATGAACTTGATAAATCGCACGCACGGCAATTGGTCTGATGGCTGGACCAGAGAGTCCACCGGTCTTTCCAGCAAGTTTTGGCCGCATGGTATTTGTATCAATAACCATTCCAAGAACAGTATTAATTAGCGCTAACGAATCTGCTCCCGCCGCAACAACTTCCTGCGCTATTTCAACGATACTTGTTACATCCGGAGTCAACTTTGCGATTATCGGCAACTCACCACCAATATTTCGCCTGACCGCCTGTATCGCTGCGCGTGCAGTTTCAGGGTGACAAGCAAAGACTTGTCCGCGATTTTCAACATTAGGACATGAGATATTTACTTCGAGCGCAGAAATACCAGGGACTGCTCTGATCTTTCGGGCAAGAACTGC
>DDMR01000032.1:14210-17244 GCA_002340925.1 Actinobacteria bacterium UBA2541 | reverse complement strand
GATCTGGTTATCTCTTTTCACACCGATAATTACAAAAATGATACAGCGCATGGGCTTGCCACTTACTATTATGGAAATGATTTACATGGCGTGCATTCGGTGGTTGGTGAAAGATTCGCAGCACTTGTGCAGCGAGAAATTACTGCGCGCACCGATTTATTGAATTGTCGGACCCATGCCAAATCTTGGGATTTACTTCGCTTAACCAAAGCGCCAACGGTACGTATTGACTTGGGATATTTATCAAATCCTGGAGATGTTAAACGATTGGCAGATCTAGCTTTTCGAGAGACTGTTGTTGAATCGATTATGGTCGCAATCCAACGTCTTTACTTATCTGCCGAAAATGATGCCAAGACTGGCACCCTTAAGATTTCAGATCTGCGCAAAGCGGGACTTCGCAAGAATTAAATGTCCTTCGGCTGCCTAGTCAACTGTGGCAAGATTAGAGAATGAGCAACGACATCACGCGCATTCACACTGGGGAGATCCAGAACCTATCTGATCGTTTTGCGCACCGAGCCACGATGATGAAACCAAGTGAGATTCGTTCGCTCTTTGCTGTTGCATCTCGTCCAGACATTGTTTCGCTCGCCGGTGGAATGCCAAATCTCTCTGCTTTCCCGATGGAGATGATGGCGAGTGTTGTTGAGAAACTTATTGTCGAAAACGGAGAAGAAGCTCTGCAATATGGCAGTGGTCAAGGGCATCCAAAACTTCGCGAGCAGATTTGTGATGTTATGGCTCTCGAGGGAATCCGGGCGCACCCCGATGATGTAATTGTTACTACTGGTTCACAGCAGGCCCTTGATTTAATCTCCCGCATCTTCATTGATCCAGGTGATGTGGTTCTGGTCGAAGCTCCGTCTTATGTCGGCGCGCTAGGGACCTTTCATCAATATGAAGCCAAGGTGGTTCATGTCGCAATGGATGAGAACGGTTTGATACCGATTGCCTTACGGGAAGCAATAGCCGCGACTCGTGCCACTGGCCGCAAGATTAAGTTTCTGTATTTAATTCCAAATTATCAGAACCCAGCAGGTGTTTTATTGACCGCTGAACGCCGGACTGAAATTCTAGAAATTTGTTGCGAGGAATCAATCTTTGTAATTGAAGACAACCCGTACGGTCTGCTCGGATTTGATCGCCCTTCACCAAATGCGATGCGTGCCGAAGACTCTGAAAATGTTTTATATCTTGGCTCATTTTCAAAGACTATTGCTCCCGGCTTCCGAATTGGTTGGGCACTAGTTCCGCAAGCACTTAAAGAGAAGCTCGTTATTGCAAGTGAATCTTCAATTCTCTGCCCATCGAATTTCACCCAATTAGCAATTTCAAGTTATCTCTCTGACCAACCTTGGCGAGATCAGATTGCATCTTTCACTCAGCTTTATAAAGTCCGTAGAGATGCAATGCTTGAAACTCTTGAGGAGACATTTCCGGTTGGTGCGACTTGGACCAAACCTGGTGGTGGCTTTTATGTTTGGGTAACACTTCCGCCAGAGATAGATACTAAAGCGATGATGCCGAAGGCAATTGTTTCAAAGGTGGCATATGTCCCTGGCACCGCTTTTTATGCAGATGGTTTTGGCAGCTGGTCTCTGCGACTCTCTTACTGCTACCCAAGCCCAGAGCGGATTCGTGACGGTGTTAGATCTCTTGCGGGTGTTATAAAGACTGAGATGCAATTACGCGGCTTAAATTAATTTATTAATTCTCTCTAAATCTTCAAGGGTTGCGAATTCGATTGTGATCTTTCCTTTTTGTTTTCCGAGTTCAACGGTGACTCGAGTATCCAGGCGATCTGACATCTCGTCAGCAAGTTCTTTAAGTCTTGGTGAGCGAATTTTGCCGGCTTTTGGCGTTGTGGTTCTCTTAGAACCTTGATGGGTAGCAACGATTTCTTCTGTGGCCCGCACGCTTAAACCTTCAGAAACTATGCGCCCGGCTAGCTTTTCAATCTCGCTCTCATCCGTAAGTGTTAAAAGTGCACGAGCATGACCGGCAGACAATATTCCTGCAGCCACTCGGCGTTGAACACTTGCAGGTAGGTTTAACAACCGCAAAGTATTTGTTATTGCAGGTCTAGATTTCCCAACCTTAATTGCTAGTTCATCGTGGGTATAGCCAAAATCGTTTAATAAATTTTGGTAGGCCGCACCTTCTTCTAGCGGATTTAGCTGGCTGCGATGAATGTTTTCAAGGAGAGCTTCGCGCAGTAATTCGTTATCTGGGGTCTGTCGAATAATTACTGGAATAGTTTTTAGACCAGCTAATTTCGAAGCGCGCAATCTGCGCTCACCCATAATTAATTCATATTTGCCGCCACCAATATCTCTGACGACTGGTGGTTGTAGAACTCCGACTTCTTTAATCGATGCTGATAATTCAGCTAGTGCTTCGGTATCAAAAATTGTTCTTGGTTGTTTTGGATTTGGAACAATTGCATTTATATCCACTTCGCCTTGATCTGCAATCGTCACACCAGTGTTTGTGATTATTGGTTCACTCAATGAAGTTGGGATTAATGAATCTAGACCGCGGCCTAATCCGCCTTTGCGAGTGCTCATGCGGTGTGCGCTCCGTTATTTAAATTGTTTGCTTGTCCTAAAACTTCACCGGAACCACGTCGGGCAATCTCTCGCGCTACTGTCATGTATGCAATCGCGCCCGGAGATGAAGCGTCATAAGTCATTACTGTCTGATTAAATGATGGTGCTTCTGAAACCCGGACTGCTCTTGGAATTGGAATATCAATTAATTCGTTTGGGAAATGTTGGCGAACTGTATTTGCTACATCATTTGCGAGTCGCGTTCTAGAATCAAACATGGTTAAAACAATTGTTGTAATTCGAACTTTTTGATTTAACATTTGTTGCACTTGTTGCAGAGTTTTTAATAATAAAGTCAGACCTTCAAGTGAGTAATATTCGCATTGAATCGGAACCATAACTTCTTCTGCTGCGGTTAAAGCATTTACTGTTAACAAACCTAAGCTTGGTGGGCAATCGATAATTACATAATCAAGTCGGGC
>DDMR01000032.1:1092-14051 GCA_002340925.1 Actinobacteria bacterium UBA2541 | reverse complement strand
AATCCGGCTACCTTTGTAACCACTTGTGAGAGTGGAAGGTCCTTAACAAGAACCTCATACATTCCAGCCAACTCCTCGCGATCGATGCCCAGAGCGGTGCAGGCATTTCCTTGAGGGTCTAGATCAATAACTAGGACCTTGAGTCCACCCATAGCCAGGGCGGCGGCAATATTGACCGCTGTCGTTGTCTTGCCAACCCCACCTTTCTGGTTGGCGACTGTGAAAATTCGGGTCTTCAAAGGTGTGGGCATCGGCTCTTTTAAGCGCCTGATTCCAATCACTTTTGAATCGGATGTTTCACGTGAATCATTCACGTGAGTATCTAACCAGCCTTTTTAAGTTCAATTACCCGTGCAAGTGGCAACTCGCCTAACTGGATTTCATGAAGCTCTGCCCTTGCCACTTTTTTGAAGATTTTAGGGGCCTCTAGCCGTGCTGCCTCTAGCTCTGCCGCCGCGCTCTCGCCCTTCATGGCTAAAAGGGAGCCTCCACCCATAACTAAATGCCAGGACACTGTTGCCAATTTTGGAAGTGGGGCCACCGCCCTTGCGGTCACGAAGTTGAAGCCGCCTTTAAAACTCTCGGCCCGCGCCCTCTTTATGGTTATCTCGATCCCGAGCTCTGAAACCACCTCTTCAAGGAAGTCGATCCGCCTCTGGAGTGGCTCTAAAAGCGTCACTTTCAGGTCTGGTTTGGCTAGGGCAATCACAATTCCCGGCAGTCCAGCCCCAGATCCAATATCAAGGAGCGACGCTCCTTTGGTGAGCAGGGTTGTAACGGGTATGCAGTTAGCAATATGGCGATCCCAGATTCGACCCCCTTCTTTGGGGCCAACAAGTCCACGGTCAATCCCCCAGGTTGCCAAGATTTCGGCATATCTAGCCACCTCTTTTTGGCGCTCGCCAAAGTAGGTAGAGATCAGGGTTTCACGTGAAACACTCATGTTTTTGAAATCTCGAAGATAAGTGGAATTTATTCAGGCAGAACTACAACACAGCGGTTTGGGTCTTCGCCCTCAGACTCGCTGGTTAGGCCAATTTCTTGGATGGTGTCGTGGACAACCTTGCGTTCGAAGGCATTCATTGGGCGCAACTTAACTGACTCGCCAGATGCCTTAACCTGCTCGGCGATCTCGTGGGCCAGCTTTGCTAGTTCCTCTTTTTTGTCACCGCGGAAGTTATCAATATCAAGCATTAAGCGTGAGCGCTCGCCGGTTGAAGTCTGGACTGCAAGGCGGGTTAACTCTTGAATCGCATCCAAAACCTCGCCGCGGTCACCAACAAGGTGGCTCAAATCTCCGGGGGCACCGCCGGCAATAGCTAGAGCGGCTCGGTCGTTCTCAACATCGATATCGATGTCACCATCAAGATCTGCGATGTCCAGTAGCCCCTCTAAATAATCCGCAGCTACATCGCCCTCTTCTTCAAGGCGGGCGACTAGAGACTTCTTATCTAGTTTTTCTGTCTTCTCGGTCTTATCTGCCTTCTCAACTACTTCACTCATTTACTTCTCCCTTTGATTAAATGCTGGTTTATCCGATATATCCGATTTATCTAATTTGTCCGATTTCTTACTTTTTCTTCTTCTTCTTTTTAGAGTTTTTTGAAGGCTGCTGGCGTTGCCTTGGTTGCTCAATTACCGGATCAACCATGGTGGTTCCTGGTTCATCGGTTGATGGCAGGCCGGAATTCTTATCCTTTAGCTCCCGCTTTTTCGCTAGTTCTTCATATGCCGGAGATCCTGGTGTTGGATTTCTCTTAATCACATAAAACTGTTGGCCGAAAGTCCATAGGTTTGTTGTTGACCAATAAATCAAAACTCCGACTGGGAAGTTAACTCCGGTTACTGCGAAAATTACTGGAAATACATAGAGCATAATTTTTTGTTGCTGCAACATCATGTTGTTTGAAGAGTCCATCTTCGGCATTCCCTTAACCATTAACTGGCGTTGGGTTATGAAGGTTGTAGCAGACATGAAAATAATTAAAAGAACAGTTACAAGTTTGGTCTGGGTGTTTGAATCACTACTCAAAAAAGTATTTGAAAGATTTGCCCCGAAGAACCTTGCCTCTTGTGCTGAAATAAGTAAGTCACCTTTTAAAACACCATGAGGTCTATCTCGAGCAATTCCATTTAGCACTGTGAAAAGCGCAAAGAAGATTGGTGCTTGGGCAAGGATTGGGAAACATGACGCAAGTGGGTTTGTTTTATGCTCTTTGTAAAGCTTCATCATCTCTTCAGATTGTTTCTGACGATCATCTTTGTGCTTCTTCTGAATTTCCTTCATATGTGGTTGAAGAGCGGTTAATGCGCGCTGGCTTTTGATCTGCTTTACAAAGAGTGGAATCAGAATAATTCTAATAACAATTACTAGACCAATAATTGATAGGCTCCACTTGATGCTCTCGTTTGAATCTTTACCAAAGACAGAGCCGAGCAAAGTGTGGAAGGTAACCATTACCCAAGAAACTGCGTAATACAGCGGGTCTAGAATTGATCCCATTAAATTCTTCCATTCATGCTAGTTGTAGCGGTTTTTATTGGTGTTTTAGCGTCTTTTGTAAGAACATAATCAACGCCGCCGTGGGACCAAGGATTGCATCGGACTAGCCGCCAAAGCGCCATAGCCAAACCTTTTACTCCGTATTCAGAGACCGCATCTGATGCGTATGTTGAGCAACTTGGGTAGTACTTACAGCGAGGTGCAAAGGCTGGCGAAATCCAACTTTGATAAAATTTAATTAGTAAAGCGAATATCTTCCTCACAGGGCCACCGGAATTTTGCTAAGAACTTTTGCCATAAGTTCATTTAGTTCAACTTCATAATTTGGTTGATTGCGAAGAACTCGGATTACAAGTCGGCTATCGGCAGGAATGCTTGAAATGTGTGTTGCGGCCAAGTGGCGTAATTGTCTAGAAACTCTATGTCGCACAACCGACCCACCAACTGATTTATTGACAATCAACCCAACCAAAGGCGCACTGGAATTACTGGCGTTGGTTGGATTGTTTGGGTTTGTTTTTAGGTAGACCACAAGCGATAAAGATGTTGCTCGAAATCCAGTTTTAGTGGTTAGAACAAAATCCTTGCTTGTGCGCAACCGATTCTTGGCTGGTAGCACGGGTATCGGCAATTAAGCAGAGATGTTGGTGCGACCCTTAGCGCGGCGGCGAGCTAGAACTGCTCTTCCCCCACGTGTTGCCATGCGAGCACGGAAGCCATGCTTCTTGGCACGCTTGCGAACGTTAGGTTGAAATGTACGCTTTGACATAAAACTCTCCTAAGAATTTCGGGGATCTCTCCTGCAGGTTTTATCCCGCCGGGTCACAACTACTCATTTTTTTGATGAGGGGGTTAGGTTACGGGCACCTGTTGATAAGGGTCAAACTCAAAACCGTTGCCCATAGGCGGAAAGGGAGCTGCCTGGGCCCAACAGATATTTGTGGACAACACCTTGCAATTTCTTGGAATTGCCCCTACTTTCGCCCTCTATCCACAGAAAATGAGGGTCGAAAAGCTCAAGTTTTACTTTAGACCACAGCCTGTGGATAACTCTGTGGACAACTCCTTTTTGGTTTAACTGGTTTGGGAAAGTAAGAGGTTCTAATGGCGCTACTTGAGGTCGATGATCTAACCGCTCTTTGGGGGGCTGTGATTGCAGAGGTTTCTGTCGAGTCACCGCAACACCGTGCCTTTCTGTCGCTAACAAAACCACTTGGTTTGATTCAAGGTGAGGGCGGTTCAAATTTGTTGCTCTCTGCCCCGAACGCTTTTGCGAAAGATGTTTTAGAAACTCGGCTACGCGCGATTTTAAATGAGGCCCTTTCGGTAAAGTTAGATCAGAAAATTAACATTGCGGTTACAGTTGATGAAACACTGCAAGTAGAAAGTGTTGAAGATGTTGTTGATCCTATTATTGAACAACAACCTAAATCTGGAACAGGCAGAGATTCAAAATCCGCGGTTGCATCTGAGCCAAGTCAACTAAACCCTCGTTATATTTTTGAAACCTTTGTTATTGGTGCATCTAATCGTTTTGCTCATGCGGCTGCGGTTGCAGTTGCAGAAGCCCCGGCAAAGGCTTACAACCCGCTCTTCATCTATGGCGAGTCTGGACTAGGGAAAACCCACTTATTGCACGCTATTGGCGCTTATGCCAAAGAGCTATATGGCAGCGTGCGAGTCAGATATGTTTCTAGTGAAGAGTTCACAAACGACTTTATTAACTCGATTCGTGATGACAAGGCCTCGGTTTTCCAGAGACGATATCGCGACCTAGACGTTCTATTGGTTGACGATATTCAGTTCTTAGAGAACAAAGAGCGCACCCAGGAAGAGTTCTTCCATACTTTTAACACTTTATATAATGCAAATAAGCAGATTGTTATTTCTAGTGATCGCCCACCAAAACAATTAACAACTTTGGAAGATCGACTTCGTAGTCGATTTGAATGGGGTTTGATTACAGATATTCAACCACCAGAGTTAGAAACCCGAATTGCGATTCTTCGCAAGAAGGCGGCCCAAGATAAATTAAATGCTCCTGATGATGTTTTGGAATATATCGGTAGCAAGATTTCTTCAAACATTCGTGAACTTGAGGGTGCCCTAATTCGAGTAACTGCATTCGCATCACTAAATCGCCAGCCTGTTGATTTAGGTCTAGCGGAGATTGTTCTTAAAGATTTGATCCCGGAAGCTGGCGGCCCAGAAATCACGGCGACAACAATCATGGCCCAAACCGCCACCTACTTCAGTCTTACCTTGGACGACCTTTGTGGAACCTCAAGATCTCGGGTTCTGGTCAATGCTCGCCAGATTGCGATGTATTTGTGCCGCGAACTTACAGAGTTGTCATTGCCAAAGATTGGCCAGACCTTTGGGGGCCGGGATCACACAACAGTTATGCATGCGGATCGGAAAATCCGCCAGTTGATGGCCGAGCGTCGCTCTATCTATAACCAGGTCACAGAGTTAACCAATCGGATAAAACTACAGGCTCGGAATTAGGTGGTAATCACATAACTTGTGTGGAAAGTTGTCCCCGTCTTGTGGATAAATTGGGTATAACTGTGGAAAAGAGGGAGTTGAGTTGGGGTTTAGGTGTCGGTAGCGCGAGTTAGTCTTGGTTATCCACGGGTTTCCCACAACTTAAAAGGAAGAAGTTTGAGCGTGGTGACCAGGGGTTTTCTTAAATATCCACAGGTTTAAGCTCTAGTTACTACGAATACTTAATTAAATAGAAAAGGTTGGGGAGCGGCGAACCTGTGTGGGTTGGCTATCTCGCTTTTAAAGGGAAGGATGATGGGATGAAGTTTGTTGTTGAACGCGATCCATTGATCGATGCTGTGAATTGGGTTGCCCGAAGCTTATCTTCGCGTCCGATTCAAACAGCTCTTCTTGGAATCATGATTGATGTAACCGATTCAATCACTCTAACCGGTTCAGATTTAGAGACCTCCACAAAAGCAACCATTAGCGCGGACATTGCAACAAAAGGAAAAGTCTTAGTTCCAGGAAGATTACTTGCAGAAATAGCGAGATCTCTTCCGGCGAAACCTGTCACTTTTGTTCTAGACGGCACCCGAGTTTTAGTAACTGCAGGAAGCGCAAAATTTACACTTCCAACACTTCCTTCAAACGAATACCCAAATCTTCCAACACTTCCACAATCAGCCGGCGAAATCCCCGCAGATGTTTTTGCAACAGCAGTTAATCAAGTAGCGGTTGCGGCCGGAAAAGATGACTCACTTCCAACACTCACAGGCGTTCATATTGAAATGAATAAAACAACAATCACTTTAGCTGCGACCGACAGATATCGGTTGGCGGTAAAAGAGATCAACTGGAACCCTAAAGATAAAGAGTTAGAAGCAGCAACGCTGTTGAGAGCCAGAACTTTAATTGATGCAGCAAAATCATTGGCTGGCGGCGAACAAATAACTTTTGCACTCTCCCCAACCACATCTAATGAAAAGCTTGTGGGGTTTGTCTCTGAAGAAAAAACAATGACATCAAGAACCTTAGATGGCAGCTTCCCGCCATTCCGCCACCTACTCCCAACAGAGTCAACAGCCGAAGCAGTGATCGAGGTTGCACCATTTTTTGACTCAGTCCGCCGCGTAGCTTTAGTAACCGACAAAACCGTGCCACTTCGTTTGGTATTTGGTAACAACACCTTGCAACTAGAGGCCGGAACTGGCGAAGATGCACAAGCAACCGAAGAGTTAAACATTAATTACACAGGTGAAAATATCAACATCGCTTTTAACCCAACATTTTTAACCGATGGCCTACAAGCTATTAATGCCCCATTTGTTCACATTTCTTTCACTGGCGACAAGAAACCAGCTGTGCTTACTGGAAAGTCAGAACCGGGTGGAGCTTCAAACCCCTCATATAAATATTTGTTAATGCCAATGCGTTACACCTCTTAAACACCTAAGCAATTTACAAAGTGTTTATTTCAAACCTTTCACTCACAACTTTTAGGTCATACAAAAACCTAGAACTAGAGCTCAACCCAGGCATCTCAATCTTTATTGGGCGTAACGGCGAAGGTAAGACAAATATCATCGAGTCAGTTTTGTATCTCTCATTTCTCTCGTCCCATAGAGTCTCTAGCGACCAACCGTTGGTTCAATTAGGAAGCCCTTCGGCGTATATCCGCGCTAAAACCCAACTACCAGATCGAGAGGTTTTGGTTGAATTGGAAATCAATAGTGAAAAAGCGAACCGGGCGCGCATAAACCAGAACCCAGTCCGAAGCCAGAAAGAAATTTTTGGAATTGTTCAAGCAATTTACTTCTCACCAGAAGACTTAGATCTAGTTCGTGGAGATCCAAGCGAACGGCGCAAATTTATCGACCAACTATTAATTTTGCGCTCACCAAGAATGGCTGGAGTTATCTCCGACTACGAACGAGCGGTCAGGCAGCGAAACTCTTTGCTGAAATCTAGAGCGGGAACTGAATCTCTAGTTGCATGGGACGAGCAAGTTGCAAACTTTGGTGGCGAAATCATCGCAGCAAGACTTCAAGCACTATCAGAGTTCGAGCCAATATTTCAAGAAATCTATCGGGATATTTCCTCAGAAAAACCAGCTTTTATTACTTATAAATCCAGCATTGAAGAGCCAACTCAAAACCCTTTAGAAAACTCAACCAAAATATTGGAGCGGATGAAAGTAACACGTGCCTCCGAAATCGAGCGCGGCCTCACCTTAACCGGCCCTCATCGCGACGACCTACTTTTAAATCTAGGAGATCATTTAGTCAAAGGCTATGCAAGCCATGGCGAATCCTGGTCGATTGCTTTAAGTTTAAAATTAGCCACCTATCAGTTATTAGAAAAAGATGGTTTAAAACCAATATTAATTTTAGATGATGTGTTCTCTGAATTAGATGAAGAACGAAGAGTCCACCTAATAAAATTAGCTAAAACAGCGCAGCAAACCTTTATTACCGTTGCAGTTGAAAACGATTTACCTAAAGAGTTATCTGGAGATAGATTTTTTGTGAAGTCTGGTCAAGTCAGTAAAATTTCTAAATCTGCGGAAGTGAAATAATGGCCCGCGATCTAGCTCGAGAGCTTTACCGAGCATTTAGAAACCAATCAAGACGCAATCGCGCCAGTGGCCCTAATAATGAAGCGCAGCCCCGAGAACAAATTGGTGATCCGCAACAAATTGGTTTTGCCCTAGATGAATTGATAAATACCCGTGACTGGAGACAAGGGTTAGCAGAAGGAAATATTTTCTCTGATTGGGAAAAAATTGTTGGATCGGAAATTGCTGCCCACTCGTTACCAATTTCAATTGTTGATGGCCGGCTAACAATCCAAACTTCTTCAACAGCTTGGGCTACACAATTAAATATAATTTCGACAGAGTTGTTAAAAACAATTAGAGGCTCTGCCCCAGGTGCTTTAGTAGAAACCCTAGTTTTCATCGGGCCAAACGGTCCAAGTTGGAAGAAGGGCCTTCGAACAATTCGCGGAGCCCGCGGTCCGCGAGATACCTACGGTTAAACGCTTATCTACCGCCTGGATAGTAACTACCCACGACTTCGGTAATTTAAGCCGTCTAATCCACCACACAGGGCTCTTTTGCGGTAGTCCATCAATCGTTTAAGGACTAGGATTACGGCATTGCTGTAAGAAAAAGAGCCGAGGATTAATTCTCAGCGGATTTGTTTGGGGGTGCCAGATGAGTGAGAAAACCTATGACGCCTCAAATATCACCGTTCTTGAGGGTTTAGATGCGGTTCGAAAGCGCCCTGGAATGTATATCGGTTCGACCGGTGAACGCGGGCTTCACCACTTAGTTTATGAAGTCGTCGACAACTCGGTGGATGAGGCGTTAGCTGGCTATTGCACAGATATCAACATAACTCTTATGCCAGATGGATCACTGCAATGCGTTGATAACGGCCGCGGAATTCCAGTGGACATGCACCCAGTGGAAAAAAAGCCAGCTCTCGAAGTTGTTTTAACAGTTTTACACGCCGGCGGAAAATTCGGCGACGGCGGATATTCAGTTTCTGGTGGATTACATGGAGTTGGTATCTCAGTTGTTAATGCGCTCAGCACAGATCTTGCAGTTGAAGTTAAACGAGATGGCTTTCATTGGTATCAAGAATATAAATTAGGAGTTCCACAAGCACCAGTTCGAAAAGGTGATGCGACAAAGGATCACGGAACAACCGTAACCTTTTGGCCATCGAAAGAAATTTTTGAAACTACAGATTTTTCATTTGAAGTATTGTCAACTCGTTTCCGTGAAATGGCATTTTTAAATAAAGGCTTGATTTTAACCCTCACAGATTTACGCCCGGGCCATGTTGATGAAAAGGGCGAACCACTGCATGTCCGCTACCACTACCAGGGCGGCATCATTGATTTTGTTAAGCATTTAAATCAAACTAAAGGCGAGACCCATAAATCAATAATCTCTTTTGTGGCCGAAGAGAATAAACATAAGATGAGTCTAGAAATTGCGATGCAATGGAATGCCGGTTTTACCGAATCTGTTTATACCTTCGCAAATACAATCCACACCCACGAAGGTGGAGCGCATGAGGAGGGCTTCCGCACCGCACTTACATCTGTCGTAAATAAGTTTGGCGAAGAATGGGGTTTTATTCGCAAGAAGGAAGATCGCTTAACCGGTGAAGATATTCGCGAAGGTCTAACCGCTATCGTTTCCATCAAACTAGCAGAGCCACAATTTGAAGGACAGACAAAGACAAAATTAGGCAATACCGAAGCAAAATCTTTTACTCAGAAGAGCATGAATGATCATTTAACTAGCTGGTTTGAACAGAACCCAAGTGAAGGCAAAGACATTGTTCGAAAGAGCATCGATGCAGCCGCAGCAAGAGTTGCAGCGCGTAAAGCTCGAGATTTATCGCGTAACCGTAAAGGATTATTAGAAGGACGTGGCATGCCAGGAAAGTTGGCAGATTGCCAATGGACCGAGCCTGAAAAGTGCGAGCTCTATATCGTCGAAGGTGATTCTGCGGGCGGATCAACAAAGGGCGGAAGAGATTCCAGATATCAAGCAGTTCTACCTATTCGCGGAAAGATTTTGAATGTAGAGAAAGCTCGAATAGATCGAGTTCTACAGAACAACGAAGTTCAATCTTTGATTACAGCGCTCGGTACCGGAATCCATGATGATTTCGATATCGCGAAACTTCGCTACCACAAGATTATTCTGATGGCAGATGCTGATGTTGACGGCCAGCACATCAGAACTCTTCTGCTAACTCTGTTATTTAGATTTATGCGGCCGCTGATTGAAAACGGTTTTGTTTATTTAGCCCAACCACCACTTTATAAACTTAAATGGGGCGGCAAAGAACCAGTTCAATATGCATTCTCTGATCGTGAACGAGATGGTTTTATCCAAATCGGAATTGATGCTGGCAAGCGTCTACCAAAGGAGGATGGAATCCAGCGATTTAAAGGACTTGGCGAGATGCCGGCAAAAGAACTTTGGGATACAACAATGGATCCAGCGCATCGCGTCTTAATTCAAGTAACACTTGAAGATGCAGCCGCGGCAGATGATTTGTTCTCGGTTTTAATGGGCGAAGATGTTGAATTGCGCCGTAACTTTATTCAGCGCAACGCTAAAGATGTTCGCTTCTTGGATATCTAGGTAAATACAAATGGCTGAAAACATGAATCCAGATAAGACCGCTGCTCACGACCGAATTGAGTCTGTTGACTTGCAAGTTGAAATGGCACGCTCGTATCTAGATTATGCAATGTCGGTAATTGTTGGGCGGGCACTTCCAGATATTCGCGACGGTTTAAAACCGGTTCACCGCAGAGTTCTATATGCAATGTATGACGCTGGTTACCGACCAGATAAGGGTTATTACAAATCATCTCGCATCGTCGGTGATGTTATGGGTAATTACCATCCTCATGGCGATACCGCTATTTACGATGCAGTTGTTCGCCTTGCACAATTTTGGTCACTTCGTTATCCGTTAATTGACGGTAACGGAAACTTTGGTTCGCCAGGAAACGATCCGGCCGCAGCAATGCGTTATACCGAAGCTCGCCTGGCTCCACTCGCGATGGAGATGATGCGAGATATCGATGAAGACACCGTCAATTTCATCCCAAACTATGACGGCAGATCTCAAGAACCAATAGTTCTTCCAAGCCGCTTTCCAAATCTTTTAGTAAACGGCAGCGCTGGTATTGCTGTTGGTATGGCGACAAATATCCCACCACATAATTTAAATGAAGTTGTTGAAGGAGTTGTTTGGTCATTAGAAAATCCAGGCGCTGATCCAAAAGAGTTGCTTGAGAAACTTCTCACTATTGTTAAAGGCCCAGATTTTCCCACCAAAGCCCTAATTGTCGGACGTCAGGGAATCGAAGATGCATACCGCACTGGCCGCGGATCAATCATTATGCGAGCTGTTGTTGAAGTTGAAGAGATCAATAAGCGCACTTGTTTAGTTGTCACCGAACTTCCTTATCAAGTCAACCCAGATAACCTGGCACTTAAGATTGCAGAGCTTGTAAAAGACGGCCGCATCAAGGGCATCGCTGATGTCCGCGATGAAGGTAACGAACGTTTAGGGCAGAGACTTGTAATTGTGCTGCGTAACGATGCGATTCCAAAAGTTATCTTAAATAATCTATACAAACACACCCAACTTCAAGATTCGTTTGGCGCAAATATGTTGGCACTGGTAGACGGTGTTCCTCGAACCCTGCGCATTGATGAATTTATTCGTTATTACATCGAGCACCAAGTGGAAGTAATTGTTCGCCGAACAAAATATAGATTGCACGAACGCGAAAAACGCGCACACATTCTTCGTGGATACCTAAAGGCACTTGATGCGCTAGATGCTGTAATTGCTCTGATTCGTGCCTCTCGAACCCCGGAAGAAGCTCGCACCGGATTAATGAAACTTCTGGATGTTGATGAAATTCAAGCCAATGCAATTTTGGATATGCAGCTTCGCCGAATCGCAGCTCTAGAACGACAGAAAATTAATGATGAGTATGAGGGCTTGATGGCGGAAATCATTGAACTAAATAGTATCCTTGCTTCAGAAGCGAAGCAGCGCGAAATAATTAGAACGGAATTACAAGAATTAACCGCTAAATACGGCAACGAACGACGCACACAAATTATTGCTGGAGATTCAGATTTATCAGTTGAAGATTTAATCCCAGACCAGAGCGTTGTAGTAACAATTACAAAAACCGGATATTCCAAGCGCACAAAAGCTGATTTATATCGATCCCAGCGCCGCGGCGGCAAAGGCGTCAAGGGCGCCGCCCTTAAACAGGATGATTTGGTTGAACATTTCTTTGTAGCTTCAACTCATGATTGGTTGTTGTTCTTTACAAATAAAGGTCGGATTTACCGAGCAAAAGTTCACGAATTACCAGATGCCGGGCGCGATGCCAGAGGCCAGCATGTTGCAAATCTTTTAGCTTTCAAACCAGATGAAACAATTGCCCAAGTTATTGCGATATCTGATTACAAGTCACATCCATTCTTGGCCATCGCGACACGTGGCGGCATTGTTAAGAAATCTCCATTGACAGAATATGACTCACCACGCGCAGGTGGATTGATCGCAATAAATCTTAAAGAGAGTGATGAATTAGTTTCAGCAGCACTAGTCAGCGAAAAAGACGAAATTCTTCTTGTATCAAAGAACGGAATGTCGTTGCGATTTGGCGCAAATGAAGAATCTATCCGTTCAATGGGTCGATCAACTAGTGGAGTAATTGGAATGAAGTTCCGCGGGAAAGATCAACTACTAACAATGGCGGCAATTACAGATATCTCTTCACCTAAATTTGTATTAACAGCGACCGATGGTGGATATGCAAAGCGCACACCGCTTGACGAATACCGACCACAAGGTCGCGGTGGGCTTGGCGTGAAAGCTGCAAAGATTGATGAAGATTCTCGTGGTGTTTTAGTTGGCGCAATGATTGTTGAAGCGAGTGATGAGATTCTTGCTATTACATCTGGTGGGGTTGTAATCAGAACTGCTTGTGCTGAAATCCGTGAAACTAGTCGCGATACCCTCGGAGTTAGATTGGTAAATCTTGATGAAGGTATTTCAGTGGTATCAATTACGCAGGTTAAAGAGTAAAAACTCCTCGCTTTTGGCTGGTGCCTTAAAGTCGGGTAGCCTTCACCAGTTAAATCCTCGCGTTTTGGGCCTTTAGCTCAGCTTGGTTAGAGCGCTTCCCTGATAAGGAAGAGGTCAGTGGTTCAAGTCCACTAAGGCCCACCAATCGCGTGTATTAATATGTTTTACAGATTTAATAAGTGAGCAAACTTTAGATAAGGTTGCGCCACTTACTCGCTTAATGCGGGGACCTAGCTCAATTGGTAGAGCACCGCCTTTGCAAGGCGGGGGTTAGGGGTTCGATTCCCCTGGTCTCCACAAATTGGTCTCCA
>DDMR01000032.1:0-984 GCA_002340925.1 Actinobacteria bacterium UBA2541 | reverse complement strand
CCACAAATTGGTCTCCACAAATTTATTTAACCTCAATTATGAAAAGCCATCGAAAGGGCAAACATGTCAACAGCAACTCTTCACACAAGCATGGGCGATATCAAAATCGATCTTTTCCCAAATCACGCACCAAAAACAGTTGCAAACTTTGTTGAACTTGCAACCGGTAAGCGCGAATGGGTTGACCCAATTACTGGTGAGAAAACTTCAAAGAATCTTTATGACGGAACCGTGTTTCATCGTGTAATTGCAAACTTTATGATTCAAGGCGGCGACCCACTGGGTAACGGAACTGGTGGACCGGGTTACCAATTCGCTGATGAATTTCATGGCGAGCTCGCTTTTGATCGTCCTTACATTCTTGCAATGGCAAACGCCGGCCCAGGAACAAATGGTTCACAATTTTTCATAACTGTTGCTGAGACTGCTTGGTTAAATCGCAAGCACACAATTTTTGGCGAAGTAACAGATGAAGCGTCAAAGAAGGTTGTCGACGCTATTGGCTCTGTAAAAACTGGTGGACAAGATCGCCCAGTTCAAGCTGTAAAAATAAACACCGTAACAATCTCAGAGTAAACCCATGAACCAGAAGCAATCACTCACAGCGAGTTTGATTGTAGTAATAACGGGCACCTTTTTAGCCACGGAATTTGTATTTCCAGATTTACAAGGCCAGTTTGCTTTAATCCATGGCGGAAATTACGCGAATGGGTTCTTCTCTGGCGTATATACCGGAGATTGGTATCGCCTGCTAACTGTTGCACTTACACATGCTGGCTGGCTGCACTTAATATTTAATATGTTGGCCCTGTATTCATTGGGAATTCCAGTAGAAGCCTTTGTTGGGAAATTCCGATTCGCAATCATCTTTTTTGGCTCATTATTGGCCGCCTCAGCAACGTCAATTTATTTTGGTCCAGAGAACATTTATACAGTTGGCGCATCAGGTGCAATTTATGGCCTCTTTGGTGCGCTCTTTGCAAT
>DDMR01000051.1:2024-3247 GCA_002340925.1 Actinobacteria bacterium UBA2541 | reverse complement strand
AAATTATCGCGTCCAACATGAGCTACTAGTTGTTGAAGAACAGAGGCTCCTTTTGCGTAAGTAATTCCGTCAAAGTTAGCGTTAACTGTTTCGATATCAATCATGTCCGAAACAATCGGATGCGTTGAAGATAGTTGATCTTGGCGATAAGCCCAGTTCTTGCGCTCTGAGTTAAATCCGGTCCATGCATTTACAAAACGAGTTCCTTCAGCAGAGGCCAAGTGTGAAGACCATTCAGCAAAGGATTCGTTAAGCCACAAGTCATCCCACCATTGCATCGTGACCATATTTCCAAACCACATGTGGGCCATTTCGTGAAGAATGGTATTTGCACGTGCGTCATACATGCGCTCGGTTACTTTGCTTCGAAATACAAGTAAGTTTTCTAGGAAAGTTACGGCGCCAGAATTCTCCATCGCACCCCAGTTGAAATCAACAACTGCGATTTGATCATATTTTTCAAATGGATAGGCGAGCCCAAATACTTTCTCAAAATATGCAAAGCCTTGTTTGGTAACCAAGAAAATATCTTCTGGATCCAAAGATTCTGCCAAGGATTTACGGCAGTAGATTCCGAGCGGAACAGTTTTCTGGCCGATATATTCGTCATGTACATGATAATAGGGACCCGCGATTAAGGCAGTTATGTATGTTGAAATCCTTGGGGTTGGCAAAAATTCCCAAATGTTCTTATCGCCAGCAATTGAGCTCTTCGCTTTAACCGGAGAGTTTGAGATAACTTCCCAATGCGCAGGCGCGGTCACGGTTAATTGGAATGTGGCCTTTAAATCTGGTTGATCAAAGCATGGATACATCTTGCGGATATATGCAGTCTCGCCTTGAGAATATAAATAAACTTCGTTGTCTGCTGGGTCCACTGAATATTGCAGGCCTTCGCCAGTCTTTGAATAATCGCCCAAAATTTCAATTACTAATTCATTGTCCGCTGCGAGACCTTTAAGGAAAACGCTCTCACCATCGTAATTCGAAACATCAACATCGGTGCCATTTAGCTTTGCTGAAATAATTTTCTTTCCCACAGCATCGATAAAAGTGTCATATCCAGGCTTGTTGCAACTGAACTTCACGGTGGAAGTAGCNNGCTTCGGCTCTTGAAATATTTAATCCAGGCATGAGCCAACCTTATCTATCCTTATCTAAGATACCCACATGAGTTCTCCGGAGAAGAGCGGCCTTTACAACCTAAGTAATAGGTCATTTCG
>DDMR01000051.1:0-1846 GCA_002340925.1 Actinobacteria bacterium UBA2541 | reverse complement strand
AAGTAATCATGGAAATCGGAACCGGCATGGGCGAGGCCACCGCAGAAATAGCCCAAAATTTTCCGGACACCGGATTCTTCGCTCTCGAAGTTCACCGCCCTGGTATTGGTTCACTACTTGCTCGAATAAATGAGTTCGAATTAAAGAACCTGCGATTAATTAATGAAGATGCCCGGATTGTTTTAAGTGAAAATATGCCAGACCAATGTCTGGATGCAGTTCATCTTTATTTTCCGGATCCTTGGCATAAGAAGAAACATTGGAAGCGGCGAATAGTTCAGGCTGACTTTGTAGATTTGATTTATCGAAAGCTTAAGCCAGGTGGCCACATCCACATCGCAACAGATTGGGTCGCATATGCCGATTGGTCCCAAGAGAAATTCGGTTCTGATGCCAGATTTATTGGGGGAGTAATTCCCAAGCCAGACTTTCGACCGCTTACAAGATTTGAAGGTAAAGGTTTAGGCAAAGGCCATATTGTTACAGACTTAAAATATGTGAAAGCTTAAATCTTTCCAGTCTCTTCATACTTAGCCATCAGATTAATTCTGCGAACATGTCGCTCGTCACCCGGAAAAGGGGTGGCGATGAATTTATCAACCAGCTCCAAACAGAATTCTTCAGAGTGCATCCGACCACCGATAGAAATTACATTCGCATTGTTGTGTTCACGCGCAAGAACTGCAGTTTCAAGTGACCAGACCAACGCGGCTCGAATTCCGTTAACTTTATTTGCCGCCATCTGCTCGCCATTTCCAGAACCACCAAGCACGATACCGAGTGAACCTGGATCATTTGCAACACCTTGTGCGGCCGGAATACAGAAAACCGGATAATCATCTAAAGCGTCATATTCGATTGGCCCGTGGTCGATAACTTCGTGCCCATTTCCTTGCAAATGTTTAATGATTACGCCCTTAAATTCCAGGCCCGCATGGTCACTTCCGATGTGAATTCTCATTTCTCAATAATGGCAGAAAACCCAAACGGCCCCCGCTATTTCTAGCGAGAGCCGCGTGGTTACCGTAGAGAGTTTGGACTGATCTGTTATTTAAGAGATTGAAGGGCTATGCATTTTCTTTCCCTTGCCCATTCGGTCTTTACCCATTCCGCCATGCTTTGATCCAGGAACAGATTCGACCATTGCTGTGACACGAGCTGTCAAACCAGACTTCATCGCGGTTGCTTGTGCTGCAGTTAATTTTCCTGTGGTCACAGCAGCATCAATCTCAGTCGTTTTGAAATTGACCAAAGCTGTTATCAGTGCTGCCTTCTTATCGCCAGCAAGTGTCGCCAGTGACTTACCAGCAACGTGCGCGGCTTGAAGATCAGCTGCAGTGATTCCGAGAGTAGACGTGATTACAGCTTCCATCGCACCAAGATTCTTTTTCAACATTGATTTAATTGGCGCCGCCCCAGCCAATGCTGCAGTGATTGCATCTGACTGTGCTTGGGTAAGTGTTCCATTTGCCACAAGACCCGGAAGAATAGTTGCAATTCGTGATGAAACTCCTTTTGAATCTCCGCGATCTGCATGTGCGCTCGATACTGATGCAATTGTTCCGATTGATAGTGCTGCTGCCATTGCGACTGCAGTGATTTTCTTATTCATAACTTCTTTACTCCTTCTGCTTCGTCGCTGCTTTTGTAGCTAGCTGTATGTCCGAGGCACCGAATCGGTTACTTGCGGATACCCGTAGATAACATCCTTAGACTGGGAATAATAATGAGGGAACCTGAAAATAAACTTAGAATGTTAAGCGTATGTAATTATAAACAGAGGGGGATGAGTGGCAGCACTCATAAGCCCCCTTGCCTCCGCCCATGAACAAGTTCATTCTGACTA
>DDMR01000099.1:18707-19576 GCA_002340925.1 Actinobacteria bacterium UBA2541 | reverse complement strand
CAGTTGGGATTTCTAAGCATTTCGCGACCTAACATAACTGCATCAGCTTTTCCGGATTCGACAATATCTTGTGCAAACTTTGGATCGGAGATTACGCCGACTGCACATGTCAGCATCTTGCTGCTTGTCTTAATATCTTCGCTAAACCGAACTTGATATCCAGGTGCTACCGGATATGTAATATCCGCTTTGATTCCACCGGATGAACAATCAATTAGATCAACACCTAATGGAAGCAGGATTTTTGCTAGCTCACTGTTCTCGCTGGTATCCCAACCACCATCAACCCAGTCGTGGGATGAAGTCCGCAGAAACAGTGGCATTCCTGCAGGAATAACACTTCTAATTACTGCGACAACTTCTAGTAAGAATCGAATTCGGTTTTCGAAACTTCCGCCATATTCATCACTTCTCTTATTTGAAATAGGAGATAAGAATGAATGGATCAAATAACCATGCGCCCCATGAATTTCAATAACGTCAAAACCAGCCGCAACCGCTCGGACTGCAGCGTTTCGGTAATCTTCAATAATTGATTTAATCTCAGCTGTTGTAACGGCTCTTGGGGTTGGTAACTTTCCGAATGCAACTTCACTGGGTGCAACTGCCTGCCATCCGCCTTGTTCTGGCGAAACATAGTCTTGACCCTGCCATGGCGCAGTAGTTGAACCTTTTTGGCCAGCATGCCAGAGTTGAATTCCAATTTTTGAACCCTGTTCGTGGACGAAATCTACAATTGGCTTCCAAGCTGCAACTTGTTCGTCATTCCAGATACCGGTGTCGCGAAGTGTGGATCTAGCACCAGCAGAAATTCCAGAAGCCTCAGTCATTACTAAGCCAACTTTGCCCATCGCATACTTGCCGAGATG
>DDMR01000099.1:7094-18478 GCA_002340925.1 Actinobacteria bacterium UBA2541 | reverse complement strand
GGCATTTGCGAATCGTATATCTTTGCGCATCCAAAATATACATATATTGTTCGGGCATGGAAAATTCTTTGAGCGCAGGTAAATGGGTCACAAAAGTTGCAGATGAGCTTGTAGAGGTGTTGCAGCCCACAGTTAATTTGGATTGGGAGATGAAAACTCCAGATTTAGATTGGACACAATCACAGACCGCGATTCACACTATGCGTGCCTGCCTCGAATATTCATATCAAGTTGTTGGTAAGCGAATTGATACCTACCAACCAGTGCTATTTGAAAAGAAAGAGAAGGCAACTCCTGCTGAGTACTTGCCAATGATTGCAACTGCAGCAAGAGTTCTTGAAAAAGTTGTAAAAGATGCAGATCCAAGTGACCGTGCCTGGCATGCATATGGAATTTCAGATGCAGTTGGTTTTGCAGCTATGGGAGTCGTGGAAGTAAGTGTTCATACTTATGACTTAGCAAAGGGATTTGGGATTGATTTTGTTCCAGACAGTCAAGCAGCAGAGTTTGCAATCAATCGAATCTTCTCTGGAACTGCTGAGTATCCAGCGCATAAATCACAAGGCGAACTTTTGCTCTGGCTTGCGGGAAGAATTGAACTATCTGGCGTTGCAAGACGAACTGGTTGGAAATGGAATGGCGTTCCTAGATAGCAAATCTAGAAAACGAATAAATTAGTTAGCTTCGCCAATGCTTGTGGCTATAAGTAAAGAACGCCGCAGATAATCCAAGCAAAGTTGCAAGTGCAACTAAGAAGGCATTAGTTCCGCCAATTTCCAGAATAAAACCCAGGATTGGCGGGAAGATAAATGCTCCAGCCATAATTGAAATCATCAACACCGTTGTTGCAAGCGGGAAACCTGGGGTTTTGCGTGCAATCCAGCTTGAAGAGTTAGGGAAAATTGGCCCCAAGAAGAATCCGCAAAGTGCAAGACCCAAGCCCATGTGATCTCTGCTAATCATTGCGAAGGAGAAGGGCAGAAGTGTTGCGAGGATGCCAACTAAAATTATTTTGTGTGGTTCAAGATGTCTTGCGATAAAGACACCGAAGAATCGGCCAGCCGAGAAAAATAGATAGAAGAAGGCGCTACTTAATGCTCCGGACTCTAATGAGCCATTTGCGCTTTTGATAATTGTAGGTAGCCAAGCTCCGATTGAGTTTTCAAGGCCAGAATAAAAGATTACTGCTAACAAGATTATTAATAACTGAAATTGATTCTGCTTAGTCTGTGAATAATGCTTGAATTTTTCTACTCGCCAATCAGCGCCGGTTAAGAACATGGTGGCAACCAGTGAGCTTCCAATAGCAAAAATAATAATTAAAGGAATACTCGATGACCCAAGCATTCCGATAGTAAATGGGCCGGCTAGTGTCCCAAATCCGGTCGCTGCACTAGCTAAATTCATTCGAACGTGTGAAGCATTACTGCTTCGAGTAAATAGTTGTAAAAGTGCAAGTCCAGTTGCGCCATATCCAACGCCCGCAAAACAACCAGCTAGCGTTAGCAGAACAGCGCTATTTAAAGTTACAACGCCAATAAATCCAATAAAGGCAATAATTATTCCGCGTCTGATAAACCAAATTAAATCCATTTTCGGACCAAATACTTGGACCAAGATTGTTCCGATTAGTGTGTGCAGAGAAAATCCTGCTAAAACTAGTCCAGAGGTTGAGATCGATAAATCACTTCGCTCTGCAATCCATGGCAACATCGGGCCCCAACAAGTTGAGATAAAGCCCATCATCGCAAATGCAACTGCGGCACAGAAAAAGCCTCGGCTAGTTAGTTCGCGTTCTCCTGGTTGCACTAACTTCTCAGTGGACATCTGCGTAGCCTAGACTTATTCATAGTCATTTCCCAGGAAGAATTACCGGAACCTGGATACTTAATCCGCCGTCAATAACAATTGATTGACCGGTGATGAAGGCAGATTCATTTGAAACTAAGAAAACTGCTAAATCTCCGATTTCCGAACTTTTCGCAATTCTTCCAAGTGGGTGTCCCGCGCCCCAATCCGAAAGAACTTCCTCAATACTTTTTTCACCACGATGCATATCAGCAGATGTCCGCAACATTGGGGTATCTACAGATCCGGGAAGAATCGCATTTACTCTGACGCCACTTACTGCAAGATCAATTGCAGATGCACGAGTCAGCGCATTGATCGCGCCTTTCGATGCCGCATAAGCAACAACGGTTTTCTGACTCATGAGTGATTGAACAGAAGAGATATTTACTATCGAGCCCACTTTCTGGGCGATCATTGCTGGAGCAACATATTTGGCAGTCAAAAACATGGATTTCACGTTGACGTTGAAAGTTCTATCCCAGATTTCTTCCGTGGTATCTGTAACGCTGCCATAAGTTTGTATTCCAGCACAATTAATTAAGCCCTCAATTCGACCATATGTAGCTAAAACTTTTGTCACTGCATCTTCTACTTGTGCTTCGTTGCTGACATCTACAACGTGAGAACTAAACCTAGATGCCAAATCTGCATACTTTGAATTCTGACGTGCTAGTGAAGAATCATCAAGATCAAAGGAAGCCACTGTTGCATTTGAATCAAGGAATTTCTGGACACAACCTTCGCCAATACCCTTGGCACCACCAGTAACAATTATTACATTGCCGCTTAAATCGACGCCCATTTTTACTCCATACAATTAAACTTCGAGATAAATTCAATAACACTTGGTAGGGAGCATACCAATGGTGGCTAAGCCCCAATCTACTTTTCGATAAATCTTTCCATTGCTCCTAACCTGCTTTCCCATATTTTTCTGCTTAGTTCACTTTCTGGTGCCAGGTTTTCAGAGCCATGAAATGCCCCATGAAAAACGTGAAATTCTGTCGAAACTCCTGCGCTTGAAAGGCGCTTAAAGAATGATGAATTTTCATCAAGAAAGAGATCAAAGCTTCCCACATCTGAATAACACTGAGGAAGACCCGCCAAGTTTTTTGCTTGCGCTGGAACCGCATATTCATCGGCCTGATTCCCAATTAGATACCAGTTCCAGGCATCAATATTTGTGCTTCGATCCCAGATGCCAATATTCGTTACTTCTAGCGAAGAATTTGAGGTATTTGAATTATCGATCATTGGATAAATTGGAAGCATGTATTTGAACACGTTTCTGCCTTGGTCTCGCATTTTTAATACGGTTCCTAAAACCAAGCCACCACCGGCCGAGCTTCCATAGATTCCAAGATTTGTTAAATCGATATTAAATAATTCAGCATTGTTTACTATCCAAGATATTGCATCGATGCAATCTTCAATCGCGGCAGGATAAGGAAATTCTGGCGCTTTTCGGTATTCGATGGATAAAACTGCGATATCAAACCTTCGAGCAAAATTTAGACAATTCAAATTTCCGGTTTCCAAATTTCCCATAATCATTCCGCCACCGTGAATGTAGATCAAGCAAGGCTTTGCAGATATAGAGGCCTCTTTTGTAGCTCGGTAAAGGCGAATCGGGATACTGTGGCTTCCATCTGAACCTGGAGCTTGAAAATCACGCACTTCAATATCTGAATGCTCAATTTCGTCTAATTTTTTAGTTACTGAATTGAGTGCAGCTCTACGCTCATTTAAATCACTAATCGCATTTAAGCCACCTGGAAATTGAAGTAAAAAACCTTCTAGAGCTGCGTTTGACTCCGCATCAATACCCACTTTTGAAAAGCTCATTTTTCCCCCAAGCCTGCCTAAATATAACCCCAAAGTCCATTATTCCTGCATAAATCGCAAGAATCAAACGATTGACTTGTTTTTGCTCTTATGTGATACTTCGAGAATTATCGTTTTGAAAGGATCGCTAAATGACCGCTGAATTTAACTCCAACAGGATCAAGCTTAAGGGTTCAACATGGGGTCACGAGCGAGGATACGCCTCACTAAAGGCGCTTAATGCAGATCATTCAAATCTTTTTCCGGCTGATGTGGATTGGGATGTGCGCACGCTTCAGCAATTTGCTGATCAATCAATGAGTGAGCTCTCCAAGAAATACGACATGATTGTTTTTGACCACCCATGGACCGGAGAAATCGCTGCGAAGGAATACTTCTACCCGCTTGATCAATTTCTCTCAAAAGACTTCTTGACCGAACAAGAAGCAAACTCCGTTGGAAAATCCTATGAAAGCTATATCTGGAAGGGTCATATTTATGGACTCCAGATTGACACTGCTGGCCACGTCAGCGCTGCAAGATCTGACTTGCTCGCAAAAAACGGCCTAAAAAAGCCAAATACCTGGACCGAAGCTCTTGAGTTAGCTAAAAAAATATTCGCTGAAAAGAAGCCGCTCTTGGCTTTACCTTTAGACCCAGTAAATATTTGGTGTCTTTTCATGACATTGGCCGCAAATCAAAAAGTCGATGCGTATCAGGATGGTAAGCAAGTTCTTCCAGATACCAAAAGTTTAGAGATTATAAACTTCATAATTGAACTTGGTAAATATGGTCCTAAAGAAGCGTATGACTGGAATCCGATACACCTTCTAAATGAAATGAGCACCGGAGATGAAGTTATGTATTGCCCTGCTCTTTTCGGATATTCAAATTACGGCATGGCTGGCTTTAAGAAAAATTTAATTGAATTTGGATCAATTCCTAGTTCTGGCTTCGGTTCTATTGGTGGAATTTTGGGTGGAGCAGGTATTGGAATCACGAAGTCTTGCAAGAGCCCTGAGATAGCCGCAAAAGTTATTGAGGTCATCGGTTCACCAACAATTCAGAGAACTCTTTATGCAACAACCGGTGGCCAGTCTGGTCACAGATCAGCTTGGCTTGACCAAGACCTAAACGCTTTTACTAACAACTTCTATGCCAACACTTTGGATACCTTGGATAACAGCTATCTTCGCCCAAGATTCCCAGGCTTCATCGAAATCCAGACAGATTCTGGGGATATTTTAGCTGAGGCGGTCTATGGAAAAATCTCTCCTGAGAAAGCTGTCCAGGGCATCAATAAAACGTATCAAGATCAACTAAAGAAATGGGCCGATTTTCTCTAAGCTCTCATGCCATTTACTGTTGCGATTGCTGAAGTTAAACAGGAGACAAATACTTCTGCGCCGCCCACTACCTTAAAGGATTTTGAAGATTTTCACCTTTTCTATGGTGATCAGATAAAAACTGGATTGAGCGATATCAACTCTGAAATTGCTGGATTCTATGAAGTTTTGTTGAAGGAAGATGTCGAGATTGTTCCAATAATTGCGACATTTGCGGTATCTGGCGGCCCGGTCAACACAAACTCTTTTGAGTATTTGGTCAGTTACTTAACTGAAAATCTTTCAAAAATCGAGAGACTTGATGGGCTTTTGATTGCTTTACATGGCGCCCTAGTTACCGATCATTTCCACGATGGAGATTCAGAATTGCTTCGACGTGTCCGAGAGGCAGTTGGAACAGATATACCTATTTCTGTGACTATGGATTTGCATGGGAATATAACGAAATCTAAAGTTGAATTAGCAACCACAATTAGTGGGTTTCATACTTGTCCTCATGTTGATCTGAAGGAAACTGGAGCTCGAGCCGCAAAATTGTTGATGGGTGTTTTGAAAAAAGAGATTAATCCAAGGATGGAGTTTGTAAAAATACCTTTAGTTGTTCCGGCTTCGAACCATATTGATTTCGAGCCTGGCACTTATAAAGAAGTATTGGATTTTGCACTTTCAAAAGTAGCTAATCAGGTTTTAGATCTTTCACTTTTCACAGTTCAGCCTTGGTTGGATATCAAAGAACTTGGCTGGACTGTCGTGGTTATCGCGAATAATTCAAGGGAAGAAGCTGCTGCAACCGCAAAAATAATCGCTTCGAATATTTGGGATAAGCGAGAATTACTCTCATTTACTGAATTGCTTGATCCTGGTGAGGCAATCGCCTTGGCTCTAAATCAGGAAAGTGGTCCAATCGTTTTGAGTGACTTAGCAGATGGCACTATGGCGGGAAGTCCTGGGGACAGTCCAGTAGTTTTACGAGCTGCAATTGAAATTGCACCCAAAAAGAAGGTATTTATCAGCATTTGTGACCCAGAGTTCGTCAAAAAAGCCGAGGCAATTAGCTCTGGAGGAACAATAACTTCTGAAATCGGTGCAACTTGGGGAAGAGACTTTTATCAGCCTCTAAAAATATCAGGTCAAATAATCTCAATTACTAATGCCGAATTTACATTTACCCAAAAGAGTTATCTTGGAATGAAAATGCAGATGGGCATGACAGCGCTGATCAAAATTTCAAACATCTATCTTGTTGTGACTAGCAACCCGGCAACTACGACCGACCCAGCTTATTATGCTGCGGTTGGACTCGACGTGTTAGAGGCTCAAGTTGTTGTCGTTAAGACTCATGCCGGATTTCGTGATGGGTATCGAAACATAGCAAAGGGATTTCACCTATTAAACACACCAGGCATGAGTTCGGATGACATCAAGAACTTGCCCTATAAAAATATTGAGCGACCTAAATATCCTTGGGATGCCAAAATGAATTGGCAGATTTAGCGACCTTTAAAGTCTGCGGCTCGCTTCTCGATGAAAGCAGCAACACCCTCGCGACCATCGGCAGTCTCAATTAATGGAGCGGTCATTTCAATCTCAAGCTTTAGGGCATCCATAAAAGGTAGATCTAATCCTTGGCGAACTAAATTTTTCAAAACACCTAGTGCAAGAGGTGCCCTTTTAAGAACTTCTGAGACATATTCAGCAAGTTCTTCTTCAAATTTTTCATCATCCAGCACCGAAGAAATCAGGCCACAATTTAAAGCCTCTTCACCGCGAAGCCACCTTCCGCGCATAATCATGTCATTAGCTTTTGCAACACCGATCAATCTTGGAACTATTTGAGTCCCACCGCCACCAGGAAGAAGTCCTAAGTTCGCTTCTGGCAGACCAAGTTTGGCGCTCTTGTTTGCAACGATTAAATCGCAGTGCAGCGCAAGTTCAAGCCCACCACCTAGCGCGTAACCGTAGATAGCGGCAATAAATGGTTTTGGAATCTCAAAAATGCGATCAGCGATCTTTCCGGCTTCTACTATGAAATCGCTAAATTCCTTAGCGCTCATCGTGCGATATGCATCGATATCTGCGCCAGCCACAAAGGCCTTGTCGCCAGCACCCCTTAATACACAAACCCTGGCATCCGATTTCTCAAATTCATCAAATGCTTTCCCGAGTTCGTGCCACACTTCAATTGATAAGGCATTGAGTTTGTCTGGCCTATTAATGGTTACGTAAAAAACCTTTTCGAAGTTTCTTACAAGAACAATATTAGACATTGCCTTACTTGCCTTCGTTCATAGAATACTTGGCAACAATCGCCTCTTCTACTTCTATTAATCTTTCAATCAGTTCAGATCTATCGCTACCCTTAGCACTCTCTAAGAATCTAGTTCCAAATGGATCTAACTTATACTTAATTAAAGCCATCCTCTCCTCTGGAACCTCATAATTATCAAAATCAAGAATCATTTCAAGTTCCCTGCTCCGCATATTTAATTGATACACGCCTTTATTTGACATATACAGGCACGCGCCAGGACGTAATCCTTTGCTGCGCCGCTCTTCGGGTGTTACTAAAGTTCTAGAGGCGCTAACAGTTGCGACTGAATCAACCATGCTTAAATGGTCTTCATTCATCTGGTAAATAACAAAATTTCTATGCATATCAGAGACATCAGCCATTCCACCCTGTCCTGGTAGCCGAATTCTCTTTCCTGATGGTGAAGTGACCCAAAGATTATTTGCTCTAAGCGACTTATCCACTTGAGCTACGGCAACTACTTCATAATCAATAAAGCCCGGCTCGTAATAGATATGAAAAGTGTCATCTCCACCCCAATGGAATTTTGAAGAGTGGTAATCCAGCGATTCTCCTATCGATAGAAGTAAGGGTCTGGCATCTACATCTACATATCCGCCAGCTGTCGTCATAATTACCACATCAGGCTCTTTCATTTTTGACAAGAAATAAGATCCTTGAGCCAGTGGCGACACCGCACCTGCTGAGAGAATCTCACCAGGTTTGTAAAGATCTGAGAGATAAGAAATCATTTTATCCTCAGTTTTAACAGCTTCACTCTCAGATTTCTTGTAGTCATCTATAAAAGAATAAACTTCATTGATTTTAATTCTCGCTGCTTTTTCTACGAAATCGACTCTCTCGGCAGTCGGCAACAAGAATTTCTCATTTAGCCCCTCTTCGGCGAACTGTTTGATCGCCCGGTAATCTGTAACATAATGAGGTAAACATGATGTTGGGTATGCTCCCATTGGCGCATGAACTATTGTCATCTCTCTAGTCCTAGGAATGAAAATACAGTTCTGAGTTATTTCAAATTCATCAACTATTTTCTCGACGCTCACAATAATCTTTTTAGCTGCTCCAAGATATGCAGTGTCTAATCCCCTGGTGCCACGAATCAGAACATTTCCATGTCGATCCGCTTCCTGGGCATGAACTATAAAGTAATCAATATGTAAAGCTTCTGTTCGCGCCAGGCCGCTTCCATCATTCAGCGCTTCATATGTATTAAAGGCATTAGTTGTTGGTTCTTTAAATATCGAATATGGCAAATTTCGCATAGCCGCTTCACAAGCATTCATCAAAGTCAAAGCGGAATATTCGTGGGTGACTAATTCATCATTTTCCAGAGCTTTTCGAAATCTAGGAGCCAATCCAAAGATATCTAGACTTGAGAAACAGAATGATAGTTCTGTGACTTTTCCTGGAACTTCAAGAAACATTTCTAATGGAATGTTGCCGCTCCAGGCAATCATGTGTAAATTTTTTACACTTGACCACTTGATTTCATGAATCAGCGCCATAGGAAGACGCGTGAAGAGCGCTCCTCCTAATGCAATTGAAGATCCATCTGCTATTTCAGAGACTGCATCTTTTATTGAAGAAACTTTGCTCATGGTCAAATATTCTTTGGCTTAGAGATAATCCCTTTAGCGAAGTAATCAGATAGCTCAGATTCGTTTAAGTCGAAAAACTCACGCGCTAACTCATCAGCATGCTCTGAGAAAAGCGGTGGGTGCTTTCTTATTTTTGATGGAGTGCCGCCAAATTTAACAGGGATACCAAGAGTCTCGAGTGATCCCGCAGTAGGGTGAGGAATCGAAACAATCATCTCGTTATGAAGCACTTGTGGATCTTTTGACACCGCTTCATAATCCTGAAGCGGTGCACACCACAAATCCTTTTCCAGCAACTTCTCAAGCAAATCATCAACTTTCCAGTTGATAGTTTTGGCATCGATTAATCTCTTATATTCATCTCTCTTGCCAATTTCATTTTTGCTTTCGAGGTTCATAAACTCTGGAATATCGAGCACTTCGCCGATTTCAGATAGTGGGTTCATAGCAAGTGCTATCCACCCATCAACGCATTTATATAGACCATATGGGGCGCCGGTCCAAGGGTTTGCAATTCCAGAACTACTTCTCTCTGGTTGAACCCGGTTATTCAAGAATGCTGTGAATTGATCCAATTGTGTAGTCAAAATCGAACTCATTAAATTCACTTCTACAGTTTGACCTTCGCCAGTATTCATTCGTGAAATAAGCGCCGCTAGCGTTCCGTAAACAATATGGAAACCGGCGGTCAAATCTGCGATTCCGGCAGCAATAGGAGTTGGTGGATCTTCTTTTCTGCCGATAACAGTTGGAAATCCAGTGATTGCTTGAGCTAACAAATCCTGGCCCGGTCTAGTTACGTAAGGACCGCTGCTTCCATATCCAGAACTAGAAACCACGATTATGTCCGGATTAGTCTTCTTTAAAGTGTCATAGTCAATACCGAGTCGCTTCATAACACCAGGTCTAAAGTTTTCAATTACCACATCTGCTTTATCGCAGAGTCGCTTTACTAGTTCTAGCCCCTCTTTAGATTTAAGGTCAATTCCAATGCTCCGCTTATTTCTATTGAAGCACATATAAGAAATAGTCTCGCCACCTGCATAAATTCCACCCAAGGCAAAATTTCTCATCCAATCGCCGCCAGGTGGTTCGATCTTTACAATCTCTGCACCCATATCACCAAGAATCATTGTCGCAAAAGGTCCCTGTGCTAACTGCGTAAAATCAGCAATTAAAATTCCTTCTAGCGGTCCAGTTCTGGTCACTTTATGTGCACCTATTCTCTTATGATTTTTGTTTACTTGGAAAAACTCTTTTTGATCTGCAGAATATCTTCGGTCGAGTCATATCGATAACATCTAGCGGTTGCACCACCATCAACTGCGATTGATTGTCCAGTCAAGAAGGATGCTTTTTCTGATAGCAAGAACGCGACAACTTCTGCGATTTCGTTAGGCTCACCAAGTCGCTCGAGCGGATGAATTATCGCCATGTCCAACTCTGCTTTCGCTGAATCTGCTGCGTCGGAGATCACTTGACTGAGCATTTCTGTTCGGATAGCTCCTGGTGCGATTGCATTCGCACGTATGCCAAGTGGTCCGTATTCGACGCAAATGTATCGAGTCAATGCATCTACTCCGCCTTTTGCTGCATCGTAAGCAGCCCAGCCATTAAATGCTGATCGGCCATGGATTGATGAAATGTTTACGATAGAACCTGAAATCTTATTACCTATAAATGACTTTATTGCGGCAGAACAACCCCAATACACACCCATGAGATTTACATCAAATAATCTCTGGACCTCGGCCGGTTTAGGCTCATGCAGATTCCCACCGAGAGCAATTCCCGCGTTGTTGACCCATGAAGTTAAGGGCGCAACTTTTGAAGCTTCTTTCGCAGCTCTCTCGAAAACGCCATCTTTGCAGAGATCCTCGTTGATAATTAGCGCTGTATTCCCAAATTCTTCGGCAGCGGATTTTGCTAGATCACTATTGTTTTCAATACCAACTACAAAGTATTTCTCTGCAACTAGCTTTCTAATGATTGCTCGACCAATTCCAGAACCTACTCCGGTAACTACTGCACTGCTAGCCATTTGATCCCCCAAATATCTTTAGTAGTCGGCGCACTATTTATTTTTTACGTTTGATGCAGTTCGATCGATGAGCACTGCAATGATCAACGCTGCGCCAAGTGCTGTAGTTTGACCATAAGAAGGGAGCTGCATTTGAGCAAAACCATTCGAGAGAGTTGCCAAAATTCCAACTGCAATGGCTGTTCCAGCTACAGATCCTCGGCCTCCGGCCAAGCTTGTTCCGCCTAAAATTACCGCAGTCACAACAGAGAGCAGATATGAGGTTCCTAGTTGTGGTGAAGCTGCACCTAATTGGCTCACGAGAACTACTCCTGCAACTGCTGCGGAAAGACTACTTGTGACATATAGGCTAAGCGGAAGCATTTTTGTAGAGATTCCAGATAGGCGGGCCGCTTCTTTGTTTCCGCCGATTG
>DDMR01000099.1:3184-7025 GCA_002340925.1 Actinobacteria bacterium UBA2541 | reverse complement strand
CGCCGATTGCGAAAACATTTCGGCCAACTACAGTTTTTCTCTCGATGAAATAAGCAAGCGCCATTACGAAAACAACAATGATTACGAGAACCGGAATACTAAAGATCTTGGTGTACAGAAACCAGTCAAATAGTGGATCCCGAATCGAAACTGTCTGGCCTGCTGAAAGAATGAAAGCAAGTCCAGAGAAAAATGACATTGTTCCTAGAGTCGTAATAAAGGGGTTGACGCCAAGTTGAACAACAATAAAGCCATTCAAAACCCCTATCAACATTCCAATTAAAAGAGCTATTAAGACAACCAGCCAACTGGACATTCCAGTAGCTAGTAACTTGCCAACTATCACAGTTGTTATAGCTACAACGCTTCCTACTGAAACGTCAATTCCACCAGAAATTATTAGTGGTGTCTGAGCTGAAGCCATGATTCCCAAAGCAGTTGCGCCAACTAAAATTGTTATTGCATTGTCAAATGTTAAGAAATACTCTGGGCTCTGAAATCTGAAGAAGATAATCATCAAGATGAGCATCAGCAGTAGACCCTGTCTGCGGAAGAAACTACCAAAATCTACTTTCCGCTTAGAATCTCCTGAAACGGTCTCGTTCTTTATCTTCTTGCTCATGATGCTTCCTCCAAATAAGCTGCACGTGCAACTTCTTGTTGAGTAGGGTTGGCCTTACTTAAAGTTATCTTTCCATTACGCATAACTTCGATGCGATCTGAAATCTTTAACACTTCCTCGATATCGCTACTTATCACGAGCACAGCGACCCTCTCTTTGTGAGCTAAATTTTGAAGTAACTCATAGATTTCAAGCTTTGAACCGATATCAACGCCACGAGTTGGATCATCTAAAATCAGAATACGGCAACCCGTTAATAGCCATCTTGAAAGAAGAACTTTCTGCTGGTTGCCTCCCGAGAGCGATAGAACTGCGTTCTCAATATTCTTAGTCTTTATAGACAAGTTATCAACCCAAAGTTGTCCTGAATAGCTCTCAGATTTGGCTTGAATTAGGCCCAACTTTGAAAGTTTGCGTAAGAAAGCCAGCGTGATGTTCTCTTTAATTGATCGCTCCAAGAGAAGTCCCTGGGCTCTACGTTCCGCAGGAACATATCCAATACCCATCTCCATTGTGGATTTAATGCTTCCCAGCTTCAATTCATTTCCACCAACCGTGATTTTTCCTGATGTAGGTTTATTTGAGCCGAACATAGTCATACCAAGTGAATCTCGACCGGATCCGGCAATTCCGTAAACTCCGAGAATTTCTCCAAACTTGAGCGTCAAGTTTGTATCGAATATGCCATTCGAAGTAGAGAGATTTTCGACTTTCATCGCTACCTCTGAATTTTCATTTGTCGATGATGCAGCTCTAACGCCATCAACAGAGGCATGACCAAGCATTGAAGACACAATTCTCTCTTTATTTCCCTCACTTTTGTTCATCTCGTCAACCAGCTTGCCATCACGAAGAACAACTACTCTGTCAGCGATGTTTAGAACTTCATCTAATCTGTGGCTAACAAAAACAATTCCTACACCTTGGTCACAGATAGTTTTTAGCAATTTCAATAATCTGGTAGCTTCAATATCGCTCATGGGCGCAGTTGGTTCATCGGTAATTAATACTTTTGCACCTGGCGTCAAAGATCTAGCTATCTGAACGAAGGCGCGATATACAACTGGCATTTCTCCTACATTTTGATGTAGGTCAATATCTTCTAAACCTAAACTCGCTAACCGCTCTGCGGCCTTTCGCTTCATTGAAGCATAATCAACTAGAAACGGAAGCTTCTTATGTGGGTAGTGTCCGAGCAGAACGTTAGTCATAACATCTAATTCAGGGCAGAGTTGAAGTTCTTGAGAAGCTAGTCGGATTCCGGCAATTTCTGCCGCGCGTGGACTGTTTAAAACTACTTCTTCTCCATCAACAAAAATCTTGCCTGAATCGGGCGAAACTAAACCTGCTGCTACTGCAGCCAAAGTAGATTTTCCGGCACCGTTCTCGCCAACCAGGCAGAGAATTTCGCCGGCATTCACGTGTATTGAAACCTCAGAAAGTGCCTGCACTCCGCCGTAGCGTTTGCTAATTGAGTTTAATTGCAAGATAGGGCTCTTGCGAGCCCTATCTTGCTGATCTGTAGCGATCAATTGTTCCCTAACTTGTAAGTTTCAGCTTATTAGCAAGCTGACTTTGGATAGAGCTTTCCAACATTCTTCGCTGTAAGAAGTTTTGTTGGTAGAACTACATGCTTAGGGACTTTTTGCTTGTTAATTAGACCCATTACGGCAGGGATGAGGTATTTTCCGTAATTTTCAGGGAAGTAAGCAACGCTTCCATAAAGCTCGCCACTGCAAATGTTTGAAAGCAGTGAAGCTCCTTGACCGACAGCTAGCAGGTTGTTCATATCGCGGCCAGAAGCCTTGTATGCCTGAACCATTGCAACTGTATTGTCATCGTTAATTCCACCAAGAATGATTTTGGCATCCTTTGGAATTGTTTGTAGCGCATTACCAGTATTTACGTTTGTCTTAGCTGGATCCGCACCTTGGGTTGGAACATCAATAAAGCGGTCTGATGGGAAGTTTGGCTGCACTTGGTTTACGCCAACATAGTAACCATCCATGCGTTGAATTGAGTTCAATCCGCCCTCTTTAAGTGAGCCAATTAGCAAATAAGGTTCGACGTCGTTACCCCATTTTCTCAAGGCTTCCTTCATCAATCCCTTACCAGCCATTGCACCAGCTTTACCGTTATCTACATCGACGAAAGGAACTCCTGGGTGAACAACAAATGTTGCAACCAAAGGAATCTTTGCATCTTTCATAGTACGCACGGCACCAGGTGCCGCAGCTGCAACAACTTGAGCAGCCATCACTCCGTCATACTTCTTCTGAATAAATATTCTTAGGTTCTCTTGAACTTTGATTGGATCAGCGTTATCAGAAAGGATTTCAACCTTTACACAGCCCATTTTTTTGGCTGTTGCAAGCATTCCCTTTCTAACAATTAGTGCAAAAGACTCATTGTCAGAGAAAATATCAAACCCAAGTTTGTAGGTTTTTCCTGCGCAAAGTTCTTTTGTTGGCTTTCCAAGGAACTGCTTCCAGTCTGGAGCCGCTGCCTGGGCATTTTGTACCGACAGCAGTAGTGCGGCGACAGCTAGAACTGAAGTTATCTTCTTTCTTGCGATCATTTTTCACCTTTCAGTTGATTTGGCGCCTCGATCTGCACTTTTCTGAATTTTGGGTTCAAAAGGGGCATCCCACTGGCTATCGCGAACACTAGTCTCCACCCCCGCCCATATGTCAAGCGTTTGACTACTCAATTTCATATAAACTTTCGTTATTTTCCCCTAGTATCAAGCGATTGATGAGCAGAATCTTTACCTGCCAAGACTCTTTTCAAGGCACGACTTTGGGGACTAGCATTCTGACCACTTCCCTTCCCATGAACCGCCAATTTTCTGATTTAAGTTTCCAAAAGGAGCCTTCTTTATGCTTTCCCTAAGTAATGGTGTTATCTCTATAAGGGTTGATGAAAACTTAGGTGGTGAAATTAGATCAATAAAGATGGGTAAGAGTGAATTCTTAGCTGACTTTGATTGGTCGAGCCCGATCCAAAGTAGTAAGTCTTCAACTTATGGAAGCGCGATCCTGGATTGGCTTTCAGAATATCGAGGTGGCTGGCAAGTATTATTCCCAAATGCCGGAAATGAAAACACGGTCATGGGAGTGCCCCTCCCCTTTCATGGAGAATTTGGCAGGACAGAAACGACAGTAGTTTCCAAGAAAAAAAGCGAGTTAGTAATTAAGGCTGGCACAAGGTTGCCGTTAT
>DDMR01000099.1:0-3011 GCA_002340925.1 Actinobacteria bacterium UBA2541 | reverse complement strand
TTACAAACTCGTGCCAAACAAGCCGATACTTCAGATTAAACAATCTGTCTCAAATGAATCTGATTCTCCAATTCCTTTTATCTGGGGCGAGCACCCAGCATTCTCTCTGCCTCGCGGATCGAAAATTAATCTCCCCGCAGGTCCGATACTTGTCGATGCAAACGAAATGGGCGAACTCCAAGATGTAAAACCCGGATCAACCGGAACTTGGCCAACGGTGCCAGATCGCGTTGGTGGTCAAATAGATTTATCAGTTGTTCCTGAAGCGGAAATAGAACGATTGTGCTATCTGCATGATCGACCAGAGGGTTGGGCGGCTATGCAACATGGTAAAAAAGTAATTGGAATTTCGTGGGATTTGGAAGCATTCCCGCACTTATGGTTCTGGCAAGAAATCGGCGGTAAGGGATTCCCGTGGTTTGGAAGGGCCCAGATAACAGCTATTGAGCCTGCTTCTACCTGGCCTTCATTCGGGCTAGAGGCGGCCATAAAAAGTGGTCAGGCCTTCTACTTAAAGCCGGGCGAGGTTCGCAGCGCTTGGACAACCTTCTCGGTATCGACCGTGGCGGCCAAAGATATTATGAAAATAAAGTCCGTTGATTCCAAGGGAACATTCCACACAAAATAACGAAATAGGAGCAATCTATGGAGAAAAATCTCGCAGGAAGAAATGCAGTCGTAACTGGAGCTGCCATGGGAATTGGCCGTGCCACCGCTGAAGTTCTTGCTGAAAGAGGTGCGCGTGTAATTGCACTTGACTATAACGAAGCCAAATTAAATGAGTTAATTCCAATTTGGAAAAGTGCTGGCCTAGATATCACGCCCATGCAATGTGACGTTACAAGTGCAGAAGCAGTCTCTTCAGCCTTCAGAAAAATTGGTGAAATTTTTCCTAAGTTATCAATCCTGGCAAATATTGCTGGAGTTGTTCGTTACGGAAAAATAGAAGATCTAAGTGAGGCTGACTGGGATTTTCAATTAGATACAAACCTCAAGGCGATGTTTCTAACCTGTCGTGAAGCAGTAAAGTTAATGAGAGTGAATGGCAGTGGTTCAATAGTTAACATCTCAAGTGTCCAGGCCATGGCTAGTCAGCAAACAGTTGCTCCTTACGCAGCATCCAAGGGTGGCGTGATCTCCTTTACAAGATCTATCGCGCTCGATTATGCGGCGGATGGAATTAGAGCAAATGCAGTTCTACCTGGTTCAGTTGAAACTCCAATGCTGCGGGCCGCAGGCGAACAATTCAATCCTTCAGATCCAGATGGCGCAATGAAGAATTGGGGAGCACTCCATCCGCTTGGATTTTTAATTCAGCCAAGAGATATTGCGAATGTAATTGCATTTCTAGCAAGCGATGAGGCGAGAGTTATCACCGGTGCACCAATAATTGCAGACTCTGGATTGCTCGCGGGCCTCGGCGTTTAAAACTAACCCAACTGAATCATCACAAATTAGGAGATCAAGAATGATAGATACAACAAAGAAATTGAATTTGGATAAGGTCGAGGTAATTGCGGGTGGTGTTGACCACAGCGAAGGAGTAACCGTAACGCCAGATCAAACAATCTACTGTGGTGGTGAAGCTGGTCAGATTTATCGAATCGACAATGATGTTCCGGTAGAGGTCGCGAATGTAAAAGGTTTCATGCTTGGATTAGCCAGCGATGCAGAGAACCGAGTTTATGCAATCGACAACGCAAATAAATGTGTCTGGCGCTATGACCCAAAGAGCAATTCAACTGAGAAGTGGCTAGAAGGCCCTAAGGATAATCCTTTGAATGTTCCAAATCATGGCTCGTTCGGTCCTGATGGAAGTTACTACTTGTCTGATTCAGGCGACTGGGCGAAAAACGATGGAAAGATCTGGGTTAAGAGACCAGGCAAATCAATTGAGATTTTTACTACTGAATCTAAAAACTTCCCAAATGGCAATGCGGTTTCAAGAGATGGCACCAAGCTATATGTGGTTGAGTCCGAGCCAAGTGCAATTTGTGAAATAGAGATAAATTCAGATGGGACTGCTGGCCAGAGAAAAGTTCTCATTGAATTAGGACTCTATGTTCCGGATGGAATTAGAGTCGCTGCTGATGGCTCATTAATTATCAGTTTCTATGCTCCTAACCTAATTGCACGGTGGAGCCCTGCAGGTGGACTTGAAGCGCTAGCTAATGATCCCCAAGCTGTATTTTTGGCCGCGCCAACAAACCTTGAATTCTTTGGCGAGAATCTCGATGTCATGATTTTTGCAAGCCTGGCACGATGGCAGTTATCGCGCGCTAAATTAGGAATCAAAGGTGCAAAGCCTCATTACCCAGATAAGGTTGCCATCGGGAATTAATAGAGTTGGTAAGATTTGCCGGTAAAAATGATGCAGTCGATTAGGAGCAAATTTTGGCTTCCAAGAAGAGCTCTACGCTTCAACGAAAAGCGACTCTGCGGGATGTTGGATTGCTGGCAAAAGTTGACCCCAGCTTAGTTTCAAGGGTTCTAAATAATGACCCCAACGCCACTGCTTCGCCAGCTACCAGAGCACGAATTATATCTGCCGCGAAGAAACTCAACTACACAACCAATTTCTCTGCCCGAAACCTTAAGATGGCGAGGACTTTAACAATCGGGCTTTTGCTGCCAGATTTAACAAATCCGGTAAATGATTTGGTCGCACACGGGGTTCAAGAGCGAGCTGCGGAATTGGGCTACGGAGTAATAATTGCAAACCACTCTGACATTGGTGGTGATAGAACTATTTCGCAAATGCTTACACAAGGCCACGTAGATGGGGTCATTGCTTTCGTTCACAGCATCAATGACGCATTTATGGAGGACCTGTCAAGAAATAGCAATGGCAGAATTCTTCCGATGAATGGAAAAATTAAAGGAATAGATTCGAGTGTGTCGTTGGATGATCCCAAAGCTGCTGAAATGTGCGTAGAACACCTCGTAGATCTCGGCCATCGGAAAATTGTCGGAATCTTCGCATCCATGTCCAACGACTCACCAAAGCGACG
>DDMR01000105.1:23770-25833 GCA_002340925.1 Actinobacteria bacterium UBA2541 | reverse complement strand
TAAGCGATCTTCTTCAGTAAGTCCGCCCCAAATTCCATATGGCTCAGCCAAAGTCAGTGCTTGTTTTCTGCACGCTTGAATTACTGGGCAGGAAGCACAAACAGCTTTTGCAGCATTCTCGCGATTCTTGCGGCGAGGACCACGTTCGCCATCTGTGTAGAAGAACATTTCAGTTGGCAGCTCGCGACAGGCAGCAGATTCTTGCCATTCCCAATCTGATGCGATTGGTCTAGGTTGCAATTGACTTGTCATCTTGGCTCCAATTCCTTTTTCGTGCGTAGGCTAAATGCTACAACCGCGCCATAGGTTGTTCAAGTATTTCCGCCCTTTTGTTGCCAATTTGTTGTGAAATTCGCAGGTTTCAAGTGGCGCGCCTCACTTTAAATGGGGAGAATTGTCAAATGGCCCGCGCAATCGACACAGTTGTCGAATCTGTTGAAGCAGATGACTCGCTCACCGTCTCGGCGGTAGCTAGAAGGCTTGGAGTGGCCCCAGCAACCCTTCGAACCTGGGACCGCAGATATGGAATAGGTCCAAGTCAACACGATTCCGGCACCCATCGCAGATACTCAGCAACGGATGTCATGAGATTAACTGCAATGGCCAGGCTGATTGTTGCAGGTGTTACGCCAAAGGATGCAGCAAGTAAGGCGCTCGCTTTAAACGCGAAGGGCACTAAAAATAAAGTTGAGAAAGTTCTTCAAGAATCCGAGGCTAAATGCGATTTAGTCTCGTTACTCTATAAATCTGCTCTGAAATTTGATCAAGCTAATATTGAAAAACTGTTAAAAAAATCGATAGCCGAAAAGGGCATAGAAAAAACTTGGACTGAAGTTATCGCACCGTTGCTGACTGACGTTGGTAATGATTGGGCCCGAACTGGAATCGGTATTGAGACCGAACATTTCTTAAGTGAAGTTTTACGTAAGATCCTTAGTGAAAATTTAGGAAGAATTGAAAATCCCAGAAGTGCTCGACCAGTGCTACTGGCCTGTGTTGAAAATGAATATCACTCTTTGGCGTTAGCCGTCCTTGCAGCTGTTCTTGCAGAGTCTGGAATTAGATGTATCTACTTAGGGGCTAGGACGCCACAAAGCGCCTTGAACGAAGTTATAATTAAATCTGCGCCACCTGCAATTTTTCTCTGGGCCCAGTTGAGCGAGAATGCAGATCATAATTATGTTAAATCCCTTCCCGTGATTAGACCAGCTCCGCGAATACTTCTTGGTGGGCCAGGATGGGAGTCAACGAAAGTTAAGTTAACAAATAGGCTGGTTATAACTAAAGGATTGAGCGATGCTCGAGAGCAGATAATGCAGGCCATCGCAGTTTGATTCCCGCTTAAAAGATAGGTGAAACGGGGGAAAACTAGCCAATTTGATTGACTAGACTTTGCCAATGCTTGAAGGTGCTCGCGACAAAGTCGCAATGCTCGGACTCACATACGACGATGTCCTGCTACTTCCAGATGCATCTGATGTGGTTCCAAGTGAAGTTGATACCAGAACTCGTTTAACTCAGAAAATATCTTTAGAAATTCCACTTGTCTCTTCAGCAATGGACACTGTTACCGAATCCGATATGGCTATTGCAATGGCAAAAGCTGGCGGAATCGGGATCATTCATCGAAATTTACCTATTGAAGAGCAAGTAGAGAATGTTAAGGACGTTAAAGCTCATGGAATTGTCGGTGCTGCGGTTGGTGTTGGTGATGATGGATTTGCTCGGGCAGCTGCGTTAATCGAAGCTGGTGTTGATGTTGTTGTCGTAGACACCGCACATGGACATCACCGCGCAGTGTTAGATGCTATTGTGAGAATTAAGAAGGCATATCCAGCAATTCAAATTATTGGTGGCAATGTCG
Source organism: Actinobacteria bacterium UBA2541 (assembly GCA_002340925.1). Taxonomy (GTDB): domain Bacteria; phylum Actinomycetota; class Actinomycetes; order Nanopelagicales; family Nanopelagicaceae; genus AAA044-D11. Next base: position 23,969 of record DDMR01000105.1, on the reverse strand, counting down.
CGACTCGCGCCGGTGCTCAAGCACTGATCAATGCTGGCGCAGATGCCGTAAAAGTTGGCGTCGGCCCAGGATCAATCTGCACGACGCGAGTTGTTGCAGGAGTCGGAGTCCCACAAATAACTGCAATCATTGAGGCCCACAAAGCATGCGTTAAGGCTGGCATTCCACTTATTGCAGATGGTGGATTGCAATATTCTGG
>DDMR01000105.1:22877-23466 GCA_002340925.1 Actinobacteria bacterium UBA2541 | reverse complement strand
GCTGAAGATAAATTAGTTCCAGAAGGCATCGAAGGAAAAGTTGCATATCGCGGGCCAGTCTCTGAAATGGTTCACCAACTTGTTGGCGGACTTAGATCTGGAATGGGTTATGCCGGATCCCCAACAATCGCTGATTTACAGCAGAATGGCCAACTAATTCAGATAACTTCAGCTGGATTACAAGAGAGCCATCCTCATGATGTTTTGCACGTCGCAGATGCCCCGAACTACACCGGAAAAGGAAAGTAGCCATGAACGAAATCGAAATCGGACCAGGCAAGCGGGCCCGCGTAGGTTATTCATTCGATGACATTGCAATAGTTCCTAGCCGACGAACCCGTGATCCAGAAGAGGTTTCGATTGCCTGGCAGATTGATGCCTATAAGTTCTCACTCCCAATGATGGCAGCACCAATGGATTCTGTTGTCTCACCTGAAACTGCAATTGCTATCGGAAAACTTGGTGGCCTCGGCGTATTAAATCTTGAAGGCCTTTGGACTCGCCATGATGATCCAAGAATTCCACTTGGTGAAATTGCGTCAATGCCACAAGATAAAGCAATCCGAAGAATGCAAGAACTTTACTCACT
>DDMR01000105.1:0-22691 GCA_002340925.1 Actinobacteria bacterium UBA2541 | reverse complement strand
GCAGCACTTTCACCACAGCGAACAGCAGAGTATGCAAAAGCTGTTATTGATGCTGGTATAGATATTTTCGTTATCCGTGGAACAACTGTTAGCGCCGAACATGTATCTGCCGAAGTTGCCCCACTAAATTTAAAGAAGTTTATTTATGAATTAGATGTGCCAGTGATTGTTGGTGGATGTGCAACTGGAACTGGTGCTCTGCACTTGATGCGCGCTGGAGCAGCAGGCGTCTTAGTTGGTTTTGGTGGCGGAGCTGCCCACACAACTCGTTCAGTATTGGGAATTGCAGTACCGATGGCATCTGCAGTTGCCGAAGTTGCATCAGCACGTCGAGATTATATGGATGAATCTGGTGGACGTTTTGTTCATGTAATTGCAGATGGATCTGTTGGAAAGTCTGGAGATATTGCGAAAGCAATTGCGTGTGGTGCAGATGCAGTGATGATGGGTTCACCACTTGCTAAAGCAGTTGAATCACCAGGAAAAGGCTGGCACTGGGGCTCAGAAGCACATCATCTCGAATTACCTCGTGGAGACAGAGTTCAAGTCGGAACTGTCGGAAGCTTGGAAGAAATTCTCATCGGACCATCACATCTTGCTGATGGCAGCATGAATTTATTTGGCGCACTACGACGTGCAATGGCTACATCTGGCTATTCGGATCTAAAAGAGTTCCAGCGCGTTGAAGTTGTAATTGACCGTGTCTGATTCAAAGAATCAGGAACTAGTTTTAGTAGTTGATTTTGGCGCTCAATACGCACAGTTAATTGCTCGTCGCGTTCGCCAAGCTCAGGTTTATTCAGAAATAGTTCCCTCATCAATGCCGATTGCAAAGATGTTAGAGAAAAACCCCAAAGCAATTATTTTATCGGGGGGACCTTCAAGTGTTTATGAAGCTGGTGCGCCAACTCTTGATTCCAAGATTTTTCAAGCTGGTATTCCAATCTTTGGAATTTGTTATGGTTTCCAGGTTATGGCCGCCGCGCTTGGAGGAGTAGTAACTAAGACTGGAAAATCAGAATTTGGTCGAACCACACTTACCCATAAATCGAATTCAAAATTGTTGGCCGATCTACCAAAAGAGTTCAGTGTTTGGATGAGTCACGGCGACAGTGTCACAACCGCACCATCTGGATTTACATCAACCGCAAGCACTGTAGATACTGCAATAGTTGCATTTGAAAATAGCGATGCCAATTTTGCTGGTGTGCAATTTCATCCTGAAGTTCTGCACTCCGAAAATGGCCAAGAAATTCTGCGTCGTTGGCTGATAGATGTTGTTGGATGCAAACCAACTTGGAACTCTGAAAATATTGTGACCTCTGAAGTAGAGAAGATTAAGAAACTTGTTGGAAGCGGAAGAGTGCTTTGTGGTTTATCCGGTGGTGTGGATTCGGCAGTCGCCGCAGCCATCGTGCAAAAAGCAGTGGGTTCTCAACTGACTTGTGTATTTGTGGACCACGGTTTGCTTCGTGAAGGTGAAGCTGAACAAGTAGAGCGTGACTTTGTTGCATCAACTGGAATAACTCTCAAAGTTGTGGATGCCAAGGAACGCTTCTTGAGCGCCCTTGCAGGTGTTGCGGATCCGGAAACAAAGCGAAAGATCATTGGCACGGAATTTATTAGAGTATTTGAAGCTGCAGCCCGCGAAATTTCAGCATCAGAGCCAATTGATTTTCTTGTTCAAGGAACTTTATATCCTGATGTCGTTGAATCTGGGGGTGGGGATGGTGCGGCAAATATTAAATCGCATCACAACGTAGGTGGCTTACCTGATGATTTACAATTCAAATTAATTGAACCACTTCGCACACTGTTTAAAGATGAAGTTCGTTATGCGGGCTTATCCCTTGGTTTACCGGAGGAAATTATCTGGCGTCAGCCCTTCCCTGGACCTGGCCTAGCAATTCGAATAGTTGGCGAAGTGACTGAGAATAGACTTAGAATATTACGAAAAGCTGATGCGATTGCCCGAAATGAATTGCGCATTGCAAATTTAGATCGGATAATTTGGCAGTGTCCAGTTGTTTTATTAGCTGATGTAAGAAGTGTAGGAGTCCAGGGCGATGGCCGAACTTATGGTCATCCAATTGTGCTTCGACCAGTTTCATCAGAGGATGCAATGACTGCAGATTGGAGTCGGATTCCATACGAAGTATTGGAGAAGATTTCAACTCGCATTACAAATGAAGTAAGTGAAGTAAATAGAGTAGTTCTCGATGTAACATCGAAGCCGCCGGGGACAATTGAGTGGGAATGATTGGAGATAAAGTGCAGATGAGACGATCCAGCCGTGTAATAACCTTTACAGTTGTTGCCGTTTTTGGTCTCTCGCTATTTGCGGTATCTCCGGCGAGCGCTGAAAAGAAGGCAAAGAATGGAAAGAAAGTTAGCCAGATAAATAAAGTGCGCCCAATCTGCAAGCCAACTAAAGCTGTTGGTCACAAGCCAATGAGGCTTCCGGTCCCAGAAGTTAAGAGGCCATATGTAAATCGAACTTTTACTCTGGTAACAAACTGTGGCGAGATCAAGATTGAAGCAGATGGAGTAAGAGCACCGCTCACTGTAATTTCAATGTCTTACCTGGCGAATAAAGGTTTTTTTGATAAATCGCCATGTCATCGCTTAACAACACAAGGGATATTTGTTCTGCAATGCGGTGATCCTTCAGGAACAGGTTCGGGAGGTCCGGCCTACACAGCGCCAGACGAGAATCTTCCAAAGGGAGTTGGGAATATTTATCCTGCAGGTTCGGTAGCAATGGCAAATTCTGGACCAGGAACAAATGGCAGCCAATTTTTTATTGTTTATGATGACAATTCTAGACTTGGACCTAATTACACCTTATGGGGCAGAGTTGTTAAGGGTTTAGACATTGTGAAAGCAGTAGCCGCGCGTGGCACTAATAATTCAAACGGACCCGGAGATGGTGCACCAATCCAGTCGATTGCAATCGAAAAAGCTGTAGCTCGTTAATTAATCGCTAGAAACTATTTTAAATATTTCAGCTAATCTGCCATCAGGCAGATTATGCAACTTTGCATTTTTCTCGCCCCATTCGCGCAACATATTTTCTAGATTTGGATTATGAGCAGTCTGGCTCACATGTGCATGCAATGCAGCAATCTTCTTATCGAAAGTATCAGTTACATCGACAACATGATCGGGTGTGTGGTGAGACATCACCCAGAGTTCACGAACTCGCCAAGGTTCTAAGCCCTCATTCTTTAGTAAATCCTCAAAGGCAAATGGATTTCTGGCATCTGGATAGACCGCTTGAATTGCAGCTTCTCCTGCTGCCATATGATCTGGGTGGCTTGCAAATAACCGATCCCAATTTCGCTCGGGACTTTGGACCAACATCCGCTGTGGCCTGCTCTTTCTAATTTCACGCACAATTTTTTTACGCAATTCAATAGTTGGAACTAACCAGCCATCACGATAATTTAAGAATTCGATATTCGTAACGCCTAAAATTTTTCCAGCATCACGCTGTTCCTTCTGCCTAATCTTGGGCATTTCTTCACGTGGAACATCAGGATCCTCGCCACCTTGATCACCGTCGGTGCAGATGCAATATGAAACTTCGATTCCTCGCGCCGTCCATTGTGCAATAGTTCCAGCGGCTCCAAAATCAAGGTCATCTGGATGTGCAGTAACGACTAAAATACGTTCAATTTCAGAATCATCTAAAGGAGGCATTACCCAATCTTAGGAGACCTCCACACATTATGTGTACCGATAATGCGAGTCGTTAGACTCCGTCTATGTCAGCAGAATCGCTAGTTAATGGCTTAAACCCGCAGCAGCAAGCTGCTGTGATTCACCAAGGTTCGCCACTGCTTGTCGTGGCCGGAGCCGGGTCTGGGAAGACCCGAGTTTTAACCAGACGGATTGCTTATTTACTTGGAAAACGCGGAGTTAATCCTTATGAAGTTTTAGCAATTACCTTCACAAATAAAGCAGCAGCAGAAATGAAAGAGCGAGTCGCTGAACTTGTTGGCGAGCGCACAAGGTCGATGTGGGTTTCAACATTCCATTCAGCTTGCGTTCGAATACTGCGCCAAGAAGCGGCAAAGCTTGGCTATTCGAATTCATTTACGATTTATGACTCATCTGACAGTTTGCGACTGATCACCCTTGTAATGAAAGATATGAATTTAGATATCAAGCGCTATGCCCCAAGGGCGGTCGCGGGGCTGATTTCTCAAGCCAAGAACGAATTACAAGGACCAGCAGATTTTGTACAATCAGCAGATAATCAATTCAACGAAGTCGTTGCCGAAGTTTTTGCGCATTATCAAAGGCGATTAATCAGCGCTAATGCTATGGATTTTGATGACTTAATTGGCAGGACTGTAGAAATATTGCAACGCAACCCAGAGAGTCGCCAGCGATACCGATCGCGTTTTAGACATGTGCTTGTTGATGAATATCAAGATACAAATCACGCGCAATATATGTTGATTAAAGAGTTGGTAGGAACTGAAGGCGAAGGAATTCCATTAGCTGAGTTATGCGTAGTAGGAGATGCAGATCAATCTATCTATGCATTCCGTGGAGCGAATATTAGAAATATTCTGCAATTTGAAGCTGACTACCCAAGTGCAAAAACAATTCTTCTTGAACAGAATTATCGATCTACTCAGAACATCCTTTCGGCCGCAAATGCAGTTATTTCAAATAATGAGGGCCGTAAAGCCAAGAACTTATGGTCAGAGTCTGGATCCGGTTCAAAGATAACTGGTTATGTGGCAGAGAGCGAACATGATGAAGCTAACCATGTGGTTACTGAAATCAGTCGACTGCGCAGTGAGAATATTTCACAGCCAGGTGAGGCGGCAATCTTCTACCGAACCAATGCGCAATCTCGAGTTTTTGAAGAAGCTTTCTTGCGTTCAGCAATTCCATACAAAGTTGTCGGTGGTGTGCGATTTTACGAACGTAAAGAGGTAAAGGATTTTCTCGCATATTTAAGAGTCTTGGTTAATAGCGAAGATGAAATTTCACTGCGGAGAATTATCAACACTCCAAAGCGTGGAATCGGCGATCGCGCATTAGATACTGTTGATTTATTCTCTAAGGATTCGGGTATCTCATTCTGGAGCGCGCTAAATCGGGCATCAGAAGTTCCGAGTATTCCCACCAGATCTATTTCTGCAATCAATGATTTTGTTCATCTCATCACTTCGCTAACCGTCCTTGTCGAAGCAAAGAGCCGACCATCGATAATCGCCCAGGCAGTTCTAGAGCAATCAGGTTTATTAAATGAGCTAGAGAAGAGTGATGACTTGCAGGATGAAAGTCGGGTTGAAAACTTACAAGAATTAGTCTCGGTTGCCGTTGAATATGAAGAGGGCGAAGTTGAAGTTGGTGAAGAGATTTCGTTACTGGGCTTTTTAGAGAACGTATCACTTGTCGCAGATTCAGATCAGATTCCAGATGGTGAAGATCATGGTGGAGTTGTTACCTTGATGACTCTGCATACTGCAAAGGGATTGGAATTTCCCACAGTTTTTCTCACTGGCATGGAGGAAGGTATTTTTCCACACTCTAGAACACTGGGAGATCGCGAAGAGATTGAAGAAGAACGAAGACTTGCATATGTTGGTTTAACAAGAGCGCGCGAGCGGTTATATGTTTCAAGATCTGAATATCGAAGTTCGTGGGGTGCACCAACTTACAATCCGCCTTCACGTTTTCTTGCAGAAATTCCAGATGAAGTTATCGAATGGAATGAACACGCATCTGCACCTTCTCGTGCCAGCGTTCTAAAGACTTCACATTTCACACCAGCACCAAGAGCTACTGGGCGAAAGGCTTCGACAACTATGGTCTTAGTAACTGGAGATCGTGTGTCACATGACACATTTGGTTTGGGGACAGTAGTTGCGGTTGTTGGCGATGGCGATCGCGCGGAAGCTACGATAAATTTTGGCTCACTCGGCGAAAAAAGGTTGTTGCTCCGTTATGCGCCGGTAGAGAAGCTCTGATTAGCCACTAAGATTTTGCCTATTCGCAAGCACTGAAAATTTGTAGCGATTAATGGATGGGGTAACTAATGGATCTCTTTGAGTATCAAGCTCGAGATCTTTTTGAATCACACGGTGTTCCAGTATTAGGTGGCGCAGTTGCGTTTACACCTGAGGAAGCTGAAGCTGCTGCCGCGTCAATGGGTGGCCGCGTGGTCGTAAAAGCCCAAGTAAAAGTTGGCGGTCGCGGAAAAGCTGGTGGCGTAAAGCTTGCAGAGAGCGCAGTCGATGCGCGAGAAAAAGCGGCAGCAATTCTTGGAATGGATATCAAAGGCCACACAGTTCACAAAGTAATGATCGCGCAAGCTGCGCCAATTGAAGCCGAGTATTACTTGGCAATTCTCTTAGATCGCGCAAACCGAAACTTCCTGGTTATGGCATCAGTTGCTGGTGGTATGGAAATCGAAGAAGTTGCGCATAAGACTCCAGAGAAATTAGCTCGAATTGGTATCGATCCAAATATTGGAATTTCAAAAGATAAAGCCCGAGAAATCATCTTGGCTGGGCGATTCCCCGCAGATGTTGTAGATCAAGTTGTCAAAGTTCTTCTCAAGTTATGGGCAGCATTTGTCGCAGAAGATGCAACACTTATGGAGATCAATCCACTCGTTAAAACCAGTGATGGAAAAGTTGTTGCACTAGATGGCAAAGTAACTCTTGATGACAGTGCAGATTTTCGTCATCCAAACCACGAAGATCTAATTGATCACGCGGCAGCAAATCCATTAGAAGCTGCAGCTAAAGCTAAGAACCTCAATTATGTAAAGCTTGATGGCCAAGTTGGAATCATCGGTAATGGAGCTGGCTTAGTTATGAGCACGCTTGATGTCGTTGCATATGCCGGCGAAAAGTTTGGTGTTAAACCAGCAAACTTCCTGGATATTGGTGGCGGCGCGTCGGCACAGGTAATGGCAGATGGTCTTGGGGTTATCCTGGGTGATCCTGATGTCCGAAGTGTTTTTGTAAATGTATTTGGCGGAATCACTGCTTGCGACGCGGTTGCAAACGGAATTGTTCAGGCACTAACAATGCTCGGCGCCCAAGCAACTAAGCCAATTGTTGTTCGATTAGATGGCAACAATGTAATTGAAGGTCGTCGTATTCTTAATGAAGCGGCTCACCCGCTAATTCAGCAGGTTGAAACAATGGATGGCGCAGCAGCACGCGCTGCAGAATTGGCGGCAAAGTAATGGCTATTTTCATTAATGAAAAGACCAAAGTTCTAGTGCAGGGAATGACTGGATCTGAAGGAACAAAGCACACCGCCAGAATGATTAAGTCCGGCACCAAAATTGTCGGTGGTGTTACTCCGGGCAAAGGTGGACAGAGCGTCGAAATTGAAGGCATCTCGCTACCAGTTTTCAATAGTGTTTCAGAAGCAGTTGCGGCAACCGGTGCGAATGCATCTGTTGTGTTCGTTCCACCAAAGTTTGCAAAGGCTGCGGTTATTGATGCAATTGATGCAAAATTACCACTAGTAGTTGTAATCACTGAGGGAATTCCAGTTCATGATTCAGCAGCTTTTTATGCATACGCTGTTGAAAAAGGAACAACTCGTTTAGTTGGACCAAACTGCCCAGGATTGATTAGCCCTGGAAAATCTAATATCGGAATCATTCCAGCAGATATCACAGGTCCAGGTCGTATTGGTTTAGTTTCTAAATCTGGGACTCTTACCTATCAAATGATGTATGAACTTCGTGACTTTGGTTTTAGCACCGCAGTAGGAATTGGTGGAGACCCAATCATCGGAACAACACACATTGATTGTCTGCGCGCATTCCAAGATGACCCAGATACAGATACAATTGTCATGATTGGTGAAATCGGCGGAGATGCCGAAGAGCGGGCCGCAGCTTTTATTGGAGAATACGTAACTAAGCCCGTTGTTGGTTATGTTGCAGGCTTTACGGCCCCAGAAGGAAAAACCATGGGACATGCCGGTGCAATCGTTTCAGGATCATCTGGAACCGCTGCTGCAAAGCAGAGCGCTCTCGAAGCTGTTGGCGTGAAAGTAGGAAAGACTCCAAGTGAGACCGCACAATTAATGCGCGATATTTTAAATAATAAAAAATAAGGTCGATTAACTTGAGCCGCATCCTGCTGATTTCGTTTCAACAGGCCCTGCGTAGTGTGGCATTAATCTTGCTTCCTTTGAGTTTTATCGCGCTCTTTGCCTGGTCCACCGCAGGAAGTGCAACTGGAAATACCTCTGATCCAATTCGAGCCGCGATTTGGATGTGGCTAGGTAGTCACTTAGTTCCATTTGAATTATCGCTATCCGCAGGTTTTTCAAGTGGCGCACTTTCTTATCTTCCAATTGGCGCGGCAATATTTCCGTGGCTAGCGATTCGAAGTGGCTACAAGCGAGCAAGTGAATTCTCGAATAACTCCAGGGGCTCACGAACTTTCGTAATATTTTTCTATACTGCGATCGCGGCCCTTGCAGCAACTCTTAGCCAGAGCGAAAATATTAAGCCGAACCTACTTTTAACCCCGGCCTTTGTTCTCTTTTTGGGAATAAGTGCGACACTAAATTACCAAGGTAATTTCTTCCAAAAATTTAAGTTCCTTACCTTTGCATTCATGTCACTTTTAGGTTTATCTACTCTGGCCATCGGAGTATCACTGATTATGCATTTTGAAATTGTTAAATCATTGGCGATCGTAATTCAACCAGGAATTATGGGGGGAATTCTATTTACAATTTTACAATTACTTTATCTACCGAATTTTGCACTAGCTGGCATCTCATACTTCTTCGGCCCAGGATTCTCTATCGGGCTCGGAACTCTGATTTCACCGGTCACACTAGATATAAATTCGCTTCCAGCGATTCCATTACTTGGTTCACTTCCAACATCAGAATATCCACTAGTCCTAATTGCCTTGGTTGTTCCAGTCCTAATTCTTGCTTTAAATCAATTAAAGATTTCGCTAGTGCATAATGAATTTAGAGTTCGGCAAAAAGAGATTATGTTCAGCGTGATCCCATTTTTAATCTTGCTAACCCTCTTCTCATTTTTAGCGGGCGGCACCCTTCTTACTCAAGATATGCACCCAGTGGGAGTAACTTGGTGGAAACTTCCAGCGTTATTCGGAGCCATTCAGATACTAATTTTGATTTTTGGCCTGTATCTACCTAAGTTGGTTAAGTCATTTAGATCACCTAAGAGCGAGATCTAAATGCGCATTGTTTTATTGGCCTCGGGAAATGGTTCACTTGCGCAATCGATTATTGATGCAAAGCAAACAGGAGCGCTGAACTTAGAAATCCTCGAGCTAATTGCAGATAAAGAGTGTTTAGCTATTGAACGAGCAAAGGCAGCAGGCATCGCCACAAAATGTTTACCCATGCTTGAGGAACGATCAACTTGGGATAACCAAATATTTGAAGCTGTTTTGCGATTAAATCCTGACCTGGTTGTGAGCGTTGGATTTATGCGGATTTTGGCGGCAGCATTTGTATCTAAGTTTCCAACAATTAATACACACCCTGCCCTGCTGCCAAATTTTCCAGGTGCCCATGCGGTGAGAGATGCATTGGATTCGGCAGTTGAAGTGACTGGTTCAACGGTGCATTGGGTAGATACGGGCATCGATACTGGAGCCATAATCCAGCAGCAAGAGGTCGCAGTTCTGCCAGAAGATGATGAGGCAAGTCTGCATGAACGCATTAAGATTGTGGAACGAGCGCTCATAGTTGAGACTCTTCAACGTTTTATTGCTGATGGAATACCAAGGCGGAACCAATGAATCGTAAGAAAGTAGCTCGAGCACTTGTCAGTGTTTATGACAAGACCGGCTTAGTAGAACTTGGTAAAAGCCTTGAAAAACACGGAATTGAAATTCTCTCAACAGGTTCAACCGCAAAGGTATTGCGTGACGCTGGAGTAAAAGTAATTGCGGTCGAAGATTACACCGGATTTCCTGAAATGCTTGGCGGTCGGGTAAAAACACTACACCCACGAATTCATGGTGGAATTTTGGCTGACCAGAGCAACCCAAATCACTTGCAAGAGTTGGCCGATGCTGACATTGCACCTTTTGATTTAATAGTTATAAATCTTTATCCATTCACTCAAACAATTGCTAATGGAGCCGAATTTTCTGAATGCATCGAACAAATTGATATCGGGGGCCCAAGTATGTTGCGGGGCGCCGCCAAGAACCACAACTCTGTCGCTGTTATCTCAGACCCGGCCCAATACTCATTATTGGATACAGCTTTAGAAGAAGGTGGCTTTACGCTAGAAGAGCGCCGTAATTTGGCCATGAATACTTTCCGCAAAACTGCCGAATATGACATAGCGATAGCGGATTGGCTTGCCAATGAATTAAATCAGAGCGATTGGCGCGCAAAAGTTTGGCACAAAATTTCAGATCTTCGATATGGCGAGAATCCACATCAAAGCGCAGCAGTCTTCGCAGATATTTCGAGCGCTAAGGGAATTAGTAGCGCCAAGCAGCATCATGGCAAAGAGATGTCCTTCAACAATTTTACCGATGCCGATGCTGCACTACGTGCAGCTTATGATCACAGCCAACCTTGTGTAGCGATTATCAAACATGCAAACCCATGTGGCATTGCAATCGCAGCCGATATTAAAAGTGCATATTCGGCAGCCAATGCTTGCGATCCAGTTTCAGCATTCGGTGGCGTAGTCGCCGCAAATCGCACGCTCACAGTTGAAATGGCTAGTGCGTTGAGCGAAGTATTTACCGAGGTCGTTGTGGCGCCAGGATATGAAGCGGGAGCCATAGAAATATTGGCCACTAAACCATCAATAAGAATTCTTGAATTAGCTAATTACAAGATTGCTAAGGAAGAGCTGCGACCAATTACTGGTGGACTTTTAATTCAAGAAAGTGATTTGGTTGATGCTAGTGGTGATGATTTTGCGAATTGGCAGCAGGTTTCAGGTGGCGAAATTAGCGTGCAAGTTAAAAAAGATCTTGAGTTTGCCTGGCGAAGTGTGCGCTCAGTAAAAAGTAATGGAATTCTTCTAGCAAAAAGTGGTGCATCAGTTGGTGTTGGAATGGGCCAAGTAAATCGTGTCGATAGTGCAAAGCTTGCAGTGGCCCGCGCCGGCAAGCGAGCGAACAATTCTGTTGCTGCAAGCGATGCATTCTTTCCTTTTGCTGATGGTCTGCAGATTCTGCTTGATGCTGGGATCACTGCAGTAGTGGCTCCGGGTGGAAGTGTGCGCGATGCCGAAGTAATCGAGGCAGCAAAAGCGGCAAATATTGCGATGTTCTTCACGGGAGTCCGTCATTTTTCGCATGCTTAATGCTTCTCGATAGGATTCGAATATGAGCGCGATAATTCTTGATGGCAAGGCAACTGCCGCCGTTATAAAAGATGAATTACGCCAAGTTGTTTCAAAGATGGCAAAGAAGCCCGGCCTCGGAACAATACTTGTTGGCGATGATCCTGGTTCGATGTCTTATGTATCTGGAAAGCATAGAGATTGCGCCGAAGTTGGAATAAATTCGATTCGAATTGATTTGCCCGCAACAGCGTCTGCAAGTGATGTTTCTGCAGCCCTTAAAGATTTAAATGACAGCAATGAATGCACGGGATACATAGTCCAACTTCCCTTACCTGGCGAAATAAATGCCAACAAGATTTTGGAGAGTATTAATCCAAATAAAGATGCCGACGGTTTGCATCCACTGAATTTAGGTAAATTAGTTATGGGAGCAAAGGCGCCATTGCCTTGCACACCTCGCGGAATCCTAGAGTTGTTGCATCGGTATTCACTAACTACATCAGGCAAAGAAGTGGTTGTGATTGGTCGAGGCTTAACGGTTGGCCGACCACTTGGATTATTGCTCTCACAACGAGGAAGCGATGCTACAGTCACAACTACGCATACCAAGACCAAAAATTTAATTTCTCACACAAAGCGTGCAGACATTGTTATTGCTGCAATTGGTAGTGCGCACTTCTTAACTTCCGAGATGATAAAATCAGGGGCTATAGTTTTAGATGTTGGAATCACACGAACAAGTTCAGGTTTACAAGGTGATGTTCATCCTGATGTTGTAAGCGTTGCATCTGCATTTGCGCCAATGCCTGGTGGGGTAGGACCAATGACAAGAGCAATGTTGCTATCTAATGTTGTAGAAATGGCGCAGAATAATTCATGAAGATTGCAGTCGATCGAATTCAAATTTTAGCTTTTGCTTTGATCGTTCTGGGCATTATCTTCGGGATTTTTGATGCGGTCCGGACTGGCGCACTGCTTCTTTCAATCGGAACCGGAATAGTTGCAACAACCAAGTATTTACGCTCAAATCGTCGTCGGAAAATTGAATTAATACTTCCAGTAGGCATGGCAGCGCTGCTCTTTGTGGTGGCGCTCACACTGCCTAACGCCAAGTAATATCTAGCCAGTGAATTTAAAAAAGCCTTAATCCAATTCAGGTCAGAGTAGAAAATAAAAAGGAAGAGAACATGAGCAGATCAGGGAAAGTAACAGTTGTCGGAGCTGGTTTTTATGGATCAACTACCGCACTTCGATTAGCAGAATATGACATCTTTGAAACAGTTGTCCTTACAGATATTTTAGAAGGAAAGCCAGAGGGTCTTGCTCTTGATATGAATCAATCAAGGTCTATTGAAGGATTTGAGACCAAGATTGTTGGAGCCACAACAACTGCAGTGGGTGCTGGATACGAAGCAACTGCTAATTCAGAAGTTGTAGTAATTACTGCAGGCCTTCCGCGCAAGCCAGGCATGAGCCGAATGGATTTAATTGGTGTAAATGCTGGAATCGTTCGAAGCGTTGCTGAAAATATTGCAAAGCACTCACCAAATGCCGTAATCATCGTGGTTTCAAACCCACTCGATGAAATGACAGCACTTACCCAACTTGCAACTGCATTCCCTAAGAATCGTGTAATGGGCCAAGCCGGAATGCTTGATACTGCACGATTTACAAATTTTGTTGCCGAAGAGCTAAAGGTTCCAGTATCAGCAGTGAAGACACTTACTCTGGGATCACATGGTGACACCATGGTTCCGGTTCCAAGTCGTTGCACAGTCAATGGCAAAGCACTTACCGAATTGCTTGATACCGCAAAGATTGAATCACTTGTTGATCGCACTCGAAATGGTGGCGCCGAAGTTGTTGCGCTACTAAAAACAGGTTCTGCATATTACGCACCATCAGCTGCAGCTGCTCGTATGGCTAAAGCAGTAAAAGAAGATTCAGGTGAAGTTATGCCGGTCTGTGCTTGGGTAGATGGTGAATATGGAATTAGTGGTGTTTATCTTGGAGTAGAAGCCGAGATCGGCAAGAGCGGAGTTCGCAAGGTAGTCGAAAGCGCGCTCACTGCTGGCGAAGTTGAAGCACTTAAGGCTGCAGCAGAAGCTGTTCGTGCAAAGCAAGCAGACGTCAAAGATCTCTAATACTTAAAAGTCAAAAAAGAAACGGGCGAAGAAAATGTCGAAGATAAAAGTTGAAGGAACAGTAGTAGAGCTTGATGGCGATGAGATGACTCGCATTATCTGGTCATTTATTAAAGAAAAATTGATCTTGCCTTATTTGGATGTAAATCTTGAATATTACGATCTTGGAATTGAACACCGAGATGCAACAAACGATCAGGTAACAGTTGATTCTGCGAATGCGATCAAGAAGCATGGCGTCGGTATCAAGTGCGCAACGATTACTCCAGATGAAGCTCGGGTTGAAGAATTCGGTCTAAAGAAGATGTGGAAGTCTCCTAACGGAACCATCCGCAATATCTTGGGTGGCGTAATTTTTCGCGAACCAATCATCATGAAGAACGTTCCAAGGTTGGTTCCTAATTGGACTAAGCCAATTGTTATTGGCCGTCACGCATTTGGTGATCAATACAAGGCAACCGATTTCAAGGTTCCAGGTGCTGGAACTCTAACAATGACTTTCACACCAAAAGATGGCTCAAAGCCAATGGAGTTCAATATCTTTGATTTCCCAGCAGCTGGTGTAGCAATGGGTATGTATAACCTTGATGATTCAATTCGCGACTTTGCACGTGCATCGATGAACTACGGTTTAATTCGTAACTATCCAGTATTTCTCTCAACAAAGAACACAATCTTGAAGGCCTACGATGGCCGCTTTAAAGATATCTTTGCTGAAATATTTGAGAGTGAATTTAAGACAAAGTTTGATGCTGCAGGAATTACCTACGAGCACCGCCTAATCGATGACATGGTTGCAACCTCACTTCGCTGGGAGGGTGGTTATGTTTGGGCCTGTAAGAACTATGACGGAGATGTGCAATCAGATACTGTCGCACAAGGTTATGGCTCACTTGGCTTAATGACTTCAGTGCTAATGACTCCAGATGGAAAGACTGTCGAATCAGAAGCTGCACACGGAACTGTTACTCGCCACTATCGCGATCACCAAGCTGGAAAGCAGACTTCAACAAATCCAATTGCATCAATCTTTGCTTGGACTCAAGGTCTAACCCACCGCGCCAAATTGGATAACAATCCTAAGCTCGCTGAGTTCGCATCAACTCTAGAGAAAGTTTGTATCCAAACAGTTGAATCGGGAAAGATGACAAAAGATCTTGCAATTCTTATCTCTAAAGATAGTCCATGGTTAAACACCCAGGACTTCTTGGCTGCAATCGATGAAAATCTAAAGGTCGCATTTAAGTAATTACAATAAAAAAGCCCCGCACCAGAGATGGCAGCGGGGCTTTTTAATTTAAATTAATTGATTCGTTCTCCAGAATTTGCATCAAATAGATGAACTGCTGATGCAATTGCATTAACCGAGATAGTGTCACCTGGTTTAGGTGGATTCTTCGGATTCCAGCGAACAATTACTTGGGCACCTTCATCTGTTTCTTGCGCAAACTTAATACTCTTATCTACCGGCTTTCCATAGATGAATGCATCAGAGCCAAGCTCTTCAACAACTTCAACCAGAACATCGAAACCACCTGAAGTGGCAGGAGTAAATCCTTCTGGGCGAACACCGACAGTTACAAGTGCACCGGCGCTTGCTGGAACATCAACACTAAATCCACCAAGCTTTGCCTTTCCGCCAGAAGCTGGAACGTTTAGCAAGTTCATGGCAGGTGAGCCAATAAATCCAGCAACGAATGCATTTGCTGGTTTTTCGTAAAGATTGCGAGGCGTATCGACTTGCTGTAGCAATCCATCCTTAAGCACTGCAACGCGATCTCCCATGGTCATCGCTTCAACTTGATCGTGTGTTACATAAACAGTTGTGATTCCAAGGCGGCGTTGTAGCGCAGCGATTTGAGTACGAGTTGCAACGCGAAGCTTTGCATCCAAGTTTGAAAGTGGTTCATCCATCAAGAAAACTTGTGGTTCGCGAACAATTGCGCGCCCCATTGCTACGCGCTGGCGTTGTCCACCAGAAAGCGCCTTTGGTTTACGATCTAAATAATCTTCAAGGTCAAGAAGTTTTGCAGCTTCTTTAACGCGGCGATCACGTTCGGCCTTATCTACGCCAGCAATCTTTAGTGCGAAACCCATATTTTCAGCGACGGACATATGTGGGTAGAGCGCGTATGACTGAAACACCATTGCAATATCGCGATCTTTAGGTGCAACGTGAGTTACATCTTTATCACCGATACGAATTGAGCCAGTATCAACTTCTTCTAGGCCAGCGAGCATGCGGAGTGATGTTGATTTTCCACAACCTGATGGACCAACTAGAACAAGGAATTCACCATCATTAATAGTTAGATTTAATTTATCTACTGCAGGCTTGGTGGTGCCTGGATAAACCCGTGATGCGTTTTCGAAGACGACTGATGCCATTTTCTTGCTCCTTTTCCGGGCAGGTACGTGCCCGACGATCCTTTGGATAAAGGTTAAGCTGGTAGTTCGCGCTCGGGTGAGCGTTGTCATAGGTTACGCGCTCGGCGCCGCTTTGGCTATCGGAAGCCCGGAAATCAGCATTTCCCTTAAGGTAAAGAAGTTACCCTTACGCCCGTGAGCATTCAAGTCCTCGGCGATATTGGCATAGTCCTCTTGTTTATTGGGACTGCCGGGATCTTCGTGGCAGCCGAGATTGCTCTGATCTCGCTTCGGGAGTCACAGATTCGCCAACTTGCGGGCAAGGGCAAGCGTGGTGACCGCGTTGTTGCACTTACGAAAAATCCAAATGGGTTTTTAGCAGCAGTTCAAATTGGAATTACCTTCCTTGGCTTCCTTTCAGCAGCATTCGGTGCCGAGCGATTAGGCAGATATATCTCTCCATTATTTGAAGATTTGGGATTGTCAGAAGGAGTAAGTAAAACTCTTGCGCTTATCTCGATAACAATTGTGATTGCATATGTGTCATTGGTATTTGGCGAACTAGTTCCCAAACGTTTAGCACTTTATCGAACTGAGATAATTGCGCTCGCTGTTGCACCACTTATTGATTTCACCGCAAAGGTATTTCGGCCAATAATTTGGTTGTTATCTAAATCGACGGATGCTATCGTAAAGATTTTCGGAATAGGCGCCAAAGAGATTAGAAATGAGATTTCTGAAGCTGAATTAGCTGAATTAGTCTCGGGCCATACTTCACTGAGTGATGAAGAGCGTGAAATTGTCGAAGAGGTTTTTGCAGCTGGCGATCTTCAACTTCATGAAATTATGGTTCCAAGAACTGAAGTTGATTTCATGGATGTTGGCCTTTCAATCACGGATGCAGTAGCTGTTGCTATTGAACATTCACATTCTAGATATCCAGTAACTCGTGGCAGCACAGATGAAGTTATCGGTTTTCTCCATGTCCGAGATCTATTAAATCCAAAGATTCATTCCTCTGCCGGTGAATCAATTTTGGATTTAGTTCGCCCAGTACTCAATTTACCTGGAACCAAGGGAGTTCTTCCTGCCCTTGCTGAAATGCGATCTAAACGAAGCCACATCGCGGTAGTCCTAGATGAATATGGTGGCACTGATGGAATCATCACGCTTGAAGATTTAGTTGAATGTTTAATTGGGGATATCCACGATGAATATGATTCCGAAGAGGTTGAAGTAACTCCACAGGCAAGAACCGGAGAGTTCGAAATTGATAGTTTGATTTCACTCGAGGATCTATTTGATGAAACTGGAATTGTTCTCCCAGAAGGTCCATATGAAACTGTAGGTGGATTGGTTATGGATTACCTAGGGCGAATTCCAGAACCTCATGATTCAATCACCGTTAACCAAGTTCAGATTACCGTTCTGACCGTAGAAGGAAAACGCGCTGGGCAGTTATTAATCTCAAGTAATGAATGGAAAGATGCACCTCATGAATAGCGCTGCTAAGGAGCGAGTGTTATCTGGTATTCAGCCAACTCATGGTTCTTTTCATCTAGGGAATTACTTAGGCGCGATTAAGCAATGGGTGGATTTACAGAACACTAACGATGCTTTTTATTGTGTAGTCGATCTGCATGCTCTCACTGTAGAAACCAAACCAGAAGATTTTCGCAAGCGCACGCTGGCCTCTGTTGCTCAGTTAATTGCGCTAGGGCTTGATCCTGATAAGTGCACGCTCTTTATTCAATCTCACGTTCCCTCCCACAATCAATTGAGTTGGGTTCTGGAGTGCTTAACTGGATTTGGTGAAGCAAGTCGGATGACCCAATTTAAAGATAAGTCGCAGAAAGCTGGTTCGGATCGCGCCGTTGTTGGTTTATTTACCTATCCGATTTTGCAGGCCGCTGACATCTTGTTATATCAAGCAAATAAGGTCCCAGTAGGCGAAGATCAGAGACAACATATTGAATTAACACGAGATCTTGGCCAACGTTTCAACTCAAAATTTGGTCAGACTTTTACAATTCCTGAAGGTTATATTCTTAAAGCTGGTGCGAGGATAAATGATTTGCAGGATCCAACAGCGAAGATGAGCAAATCAAGTTCATCAGGCGGTGGTGTAATCGAGCTGATGGATAGTCCCGAGGTAAATACTAAGAAGATAAAGAGTGCAGTGACCGACACTGGTCGCGAAGTAATCTTCGATGAAAAGGAAAAACCTGGAGTATCAAATTTACTTACTATCTATAGTGCTTTAATTGGCAAGACTATAGATCAAGCACAGAATGATTTTGCTGGCAAGGGATATGGAGATTTCAAGTCCGGTGTTGCAGAAGTCGTAGTCGAGTATCTAAACCCAGTTAGAGAAAGAGCGGAAGAATTATTGAAAGATGAAGCACACTTGAAGAAGCTACTAAAGATTGGTGCGGAGAAAGCAGATGCAGTTGCTTCGAAAACACTAAAAGATGTATATGAAGCGCTAGGACTGATTCCTCGTGGCTAAAAGATTTTTCATAATTGCTGCGCTCATGGCGCTTCTGCCAATTGCGCCAGTAAATGCCGCACCAGAAAAAGTAAAAATCGGAATTATTTACGATGTAGGTGGCCGTGGCGATAGAGCCATAAATGATGCTGCTGCTGCTGGAGTTGATAGCGCCAAGGCGAAGCTAGGTCTCTCAGATTTTGATGTGCGCGAATTAGTGACAACTGGAATTGATTTTGATCGCGAAAACCGAATCGAATTCTTAGTTAAAGCAAGTTATGACTTAATAATTGGTGTGGGACCTTCTTTTAATCAAGCAATGATTTTTATGTCAGACAAGTATCCAGAATCGCAATTTGCTGTAATCGCAAGTGATGGCGTTGAATCTCTAAATGTGAGTTGCATGGCCTTTGATTTAAATCAGGGTTCGTTCTTGGCAGGAGTAACGGCAGCCTTAAATTCAAAGTCTAAAAAAGTTGGATATCTAGGAGATGCATCCAATCCGAACAATTCAATTAATCGTAAGAATTTTAGAGCTGGCGTAAAATATGCTGGGGTTAAAGCAAAGGTTTTTGCCGCGAATGCATCGGCATCTGCTGAAGCTGAAATTGCCAAACTTTCAGGGCAGGGTGGGGATGTTTTTTTCATAAACTGGTCACGAAATGGCAGTGTTTTAACGGAAGCAAATAAGCTGGCAAAGGCTAAGAAATCTATAAAGTTAATTGGTATTCGGCCAGATCAATTCTTTATTGCAACCAAGAGCGCCCAGAAATTTCTGATTGGTTATGTTAATCAAAGATATGACATTGCTATCAGCGACTTATTCAGTGCCGCAATATCTGGAAGATCAATTACAGAAGAGGTGGATGGCGAGCGGGGCGTCTTTGGTCGAAATTACACAATTTCGAATAAGGGAATAGATTTAATTGCAACATCAGCTAATTCGGCTTCAAAGAGCGCTCTCACCCGAGCCAAGAGTGCAATCATTTCAAAGAAAATTATAATCGTAAACTAAACCTTAGATTCCAATCGGGTGCCAGATAGTTTTAATCTCCATAAAGCTTGTCATCCGTTTCGTTGACTGTAATTCGCCGAAGGTTTGTATCCGCTTTAGATTCTCTGAACCAAGCTCTCTAAGTTCAGTTAAATCTTTGCTGCTGACTCCGGTTGCATCAATTCCATCAATATCCATGTGTGAACCAGACCATGTTACGAATTGATCAAACTTTCCGGTCAGGATATTTACTACCCCGGCAGGGACATCACTTGTTGCCAGGCATTCAGCGAGTGTGATTGCACATAATGGAAATTTTTCATTTGCAATAAGAATTGCAGTATTTCCTGAAGCTATAACTGGTGCTAATCCTGAAACTAAATTAAGCAGAGATGGCTTGGCATCAGCAAAGATTGCAATGACACCTAGGCTTTCTGGAATTGAGAAGTTATAGAACGGTCCAGAGACTTGATTCGATGATCCTGAGATCGCTTCAATTTTGTCACACCAACCGGCATACCAAACCCAAGTATCTATTGCGCTCTGCACTTGTGCCTTTGCTGCTGCAGGAGTTGATCCTTCTTGCGCAATGATCTCTGCAATGAATTGATCGGCACGCCCTTGCATTATTTCGGCTACCCGATAGAGAATTTGGCCGCGATTAAACGCAGTTGCATTAGACCAACCTTTATGGGCCTTACGTGCTGATACGACAGATTCACGCAAATCTTTTCTTGATCCAAGGCAGGGATTTGCCAGAAACTTTCCCTTGCTATCAGTGATTTCATAAACTCGACCAGATTCACTTCGGGGAAAGCTGCCATTAATAAATAATTTATAAGTTTTCATAACATCAATGCGCATTATTTTTCACCCTTCAAATAGCCACTAAGGCCATGTCGTCCACCTTCGCGGCCCCAGCCAGATTCCTTATAGCCACCGAATGGGCTAGCAGGATCAAATTTGTTAAATGTATTTGACCAGATAACGCCAGCTCGAAGTTGTTTGGCGGCCCAGAGAATTCGTGAACCTTTATCGCTCCAGATTCCTGCTGAAAGTCCGAAAGGAGTGTTATTCGCTTTATCGATTGCTTCTTGTGGAGTGCGGAAAGTAAGAACAGATAGAACCGGCCCAAATATTTCTTCGCGCGCAATTCGATGTGATTGTGAAACCCCAGTAAATATTGTTGGGGGATACCAGAAACCAGTTGTCGGAAGTGAGCAATTTGGACTCCAACGCTGCAAGCCTTCAATATCACCTGAATCAGCAAGCTCTTTAATCCTAGAGAGTTGTTCCGAACTATTGATTGCACCCAGGTCAGTGTTCTTATCCATTGGATTACCAATCCGAATTAAATTGATTCGGTTTTTAAGCTTCTCTAGGAGTTCATCCTGGATATTCTCTTGAACCAATAACCTTGATCCAGCACAGCAAACATGTCCCTGATTAAAGAAAATTCCATTAACTATGCCTTCAACCGCTTCATCTATCGCGGCATCTTCAAAAACTATATTCGCGCCCTTGCCGCCAAGTTCAAGGGTTGCGCTCTTCTTGGTTCCGGCAATCGCTTTAGCAATCGCCTTTCCAACACTTGTTGAACCAGTGAAGGCAACTTTATCTACCCCTGGATGATTGACAAGATGAGATCCAGTAGCTCCATCGCCGGTAATTATGTTTACAACGCCCGCTGGCAATCCTGCTTGTTGGCAAACTTCTGCAAATAAGAGCGCGGTTAATGGTGTTGTCTCTGCTGGCTTTAACACAACGGTATTTCCAGTTGCTAGTGCAGGTGCAATTTTCCAGGCCAGCATAAGCATCGGAAAATTCCATGGAATTATCTGAGCAGTTACGCCATATGGTTTTGGATTTGAACCAACGCCAGCGTATGAAAGTTTGTCAGCCCAGCCAGCATGATAAAAGAAGTGCGCAGCAGCAAGTGGAATATCTGTGTCTCTAGTTTCACGGATTGGTTTTCCGTTATCTAAAGTTTCAAGCACTGCAAATTCCCGGGATCGCTCTTGCAGGATTCGGGCAATTCTAAAGAGATACTTTCCACGTTCGGCCGCAGGCATTTTCGACCAGGTTTTTGTAAAAGCGTTACGGGCAGCTGTTACAGCCAGATTTACATCGGTGAGTTCAGCGTAAGCAATTTTTGCCAATACTTCTTCGGTTGCTGGATTAACGGTTGTGAATGTTTTGCCACTCTTTGGTGCAACAAATTTTCCAGTTATAAATAGCCCATATTCGCTCTTAATATCTACAAGCGCAGCCGACTCTGGCGCTGGTGCGTATTCAAACTTTTCCATTACTTATTCACTCTCATTAATCCAGCGTCACGTAGTTAGGGCTAGCGTAATACCCATCGCGCATTTTCATACGTTGCATGAGTAAATCATTTAGAAGCGCACTTGCGCCGATTCTAAATAGCGAAGGATCAAGCCACTCTGGACCAGCTATTTCATTTACCAAGACCAATTGCTTGATTGCATCTTTGGTATTTCGGATTCCACCAGCTGGCTTTACCCCAATTCGGGTGCCAGTCATCTTGTAATAATCTCTCACCGCTTCAAGCATCACATATACGACAGGTGCTGTGGCGGCCGGTGCAACTTTTCCGGTGCTGGTCTTTATGAAATCTGCACCAGCAAGCATTGCGAGATATGAGGCCTTTCTAACGTTATCTAATGTGACAAGTTCGCCAGTCTCTAAAATAACTTTTAGATGGATATTACTTCCGCAAACCTCTTTAATTGTTCTGATTTGATCAAAGACATATCCCAATTTACCTGCTAAGAAAGCTCCGCGATCAATGACCATATCAATTTCTGTTGCACCATTTGCAATTGCATCTCGCGTATCTTGAATCTTGACTTCAATACTTGCTCGCCCAGATGGGAATGCGGTCGAGACTGCTGCGACTGGAATATTCTTACCGCCGCCAGCATCAAGTGCTTGGCGAGCAATTTTCACCATGTCGTTGTAAACGCAGATTGCACCAACAGATGGAACGGTTAAATCAGTTGGGTCCGGATAAACACCTTTTGCGCAGAGCGCTCTGACTTTTCCTGGAGTATCCGCGCCTTCGAGGGTAGTTAAATCCACCATTCGGATTGCTAAATCTATTGCCCAATTTTTGCTTGAAGTCTTGATGCTTCGAGTGCCCAGCATTTCTACTCGGGCTTTTGCACCAACTTCATCAACAGCAGAGAGCGTATTTAGGAATTTCTTTAACGAAGCTTCGCTGTTATCTGCCAGTAGCGTTGAATTCACGCCACAAATCTAGCACTTAGTAATTAGCCTGCTATCTATTTAATCTTCAATTAAACATAAGGTCGCACCGCTGGCAACAGTTTGACCGACATTTACTTGCAACTTTGCGATGGTTCCGGCCTT
>DDMR01000009.1 GCA_002340925.1 Actinobacteria bacterium UBA2541 | reverse complement strand
CCACCCGAAGGTGAGGCTCTCTTTTTGTTAATGGTTGATTATGCAGGATTAACTGCGTCAGCCTGTGGGCCCTTTGGACCTTGAACTACTTCAAATGTCACGGCTTGACCCTCGTCTAGAGACTTGTATCCATTGCCTTGAATTGCTGAGTAGTGAACGAAGACATCTTGTCCGCCACCATCAACTGCAATGAAACCAAAACCCTTTTCAGAGTTGAACCACTTAACTGTACCTGTTGCCATGTAGCTTTTTCCTTACGGTAAATGTGATCAATAAGAATTCCTTAAAGATCGGTCTTCCTCTGTACAGATTTACCGAGTGAACGGGTACTGCCAAGCGTCGGACTAGGCGAAAGTGTAACTGCATATCGGTCAATAGCGAAAAACTTTTAAGGATTTTCTGGGGTAGTCCGAGGAAATAGGACTAGCCAAAGGTTGGGTAAATCGGCCATAATTGTCGAATCAGTAAGTTCTAGAAGCGCAATTTGAGCGTGTAATTGGTGGGCTGGGGAAGGTCGCACCAAGGCAACCTGATTGACGGTTCTAGGAGAAATACAGTGGTTTCATTACCAAGCAGTAGCGGACTATTGGCTGGAGATCTACGGATCTACTCGGCCCCGAAAGCATTACTTCGACATATCCAATGGTCGCTAAATGAAATTTTTGGATATCCCGTTGAATTGAATTGGGAGCAACAACATCTGGCACCAGGTGCGCTCGCAACGCAATTGCAATGGCGAGAATTAAAACCAGTCGCATCAAAGATTGCCAGCACCTTGAAATCTTGGCATTACCTACGTTTTGAAGTTCGCGAGTTTTCAAACATTAGCGGTGAAGGTGTTCTTTATCGATGCACGCCAGATCTTGGATTGCATCAAGCAGTAACGGCATCGACGGGGGATGTCATGGTTCATGAAAATAGGTTGATGACAGCTTTAGAAAATACTAGAAGTTATGAAGCACTTCGAGATTCACTTTCAAGCGCCCTTGGGATTGCCTGGGATTTAGAACTTGAGTGCTACCGCAGGGGCGTTGGTAGCACCGGTGAGATAAGAGCGGTTAATATTTAGCCATGAGTAGTGAATTCCAAGAGAAGAAATTGTCCCGTCGTTCAATCACAACTATTGCAGCTGCGCTAATTCTCGCAGTTGGTTTGGGATATGGCTTAAGTCTTGTTGGCTCCGGGCTTTCAGCAAGATCTGGAAATTCAATTACCGTAACAGGTTCAGCAAAAACATCTGCAGTTGCGGATAATGCGGTCTGGACATTGAATGTGAGCGAGATGTCGCAACAAGTTTCAGTAGCTGTTAAAAAAATTGACACAAGCACTGATGCACTCTCAAAGTATCTAATTGCTGGTGGCTTAGATTCTGAAGCAATCGAAGTTGGTGGCGTTACTACATATGCCAATAATGAATATGTGAATGGAAATTCAACTGGTCGAATCATCAGTTATCAGGCCAATCAGAATGTAACTGTCAGATCTAAAGATGTTCAGCTGATAAAGAAATTATCAAATGGTATGGGCTCACTTTTGCAGACAGGTGTAAACATCAACAACTATGGTCCACAATTTTATGTTTCGTATTTAGATAAATTACGTCCACAACTTTTAGCTCAAGCAACAATTGATGCAAAAGAGCGTGGACTTTCAATTACGAAAGCCGTGGATTCAAAACTTGGTCCAGTCGTGGCAGTAACAAGTGGTCCAGTTCAAGTTACTCAACCTGATTCGGTTGATGCATCTGCCGGTGGAATGTATGACACATCTTCAATTGAGAAGAGCGTCAGCGTTACAGTTTCAGTTAGCTTTAAAGTTAATTAGCCTGCTCAACCCTCTTACTTTTCGAAAGATCTAAAGACCAGAACGACGTTATGGCCACCAAAGCCAAATGAATCATTGAGGCAGGCAATAGAACCTTTTGGTAGATCGCGTGGAATATCACGCACAACATCCACAGTTACTGCCTCATCTAAGTTTTCAATGTTAATTGTTGGTGGGGCTTTGTGGTGATACATAGCAAGCACGCAGAAAATAGATTCGATAGCTCCAGCTCCACCAAGTAAGTGCCCAGTCATTGATTTTGTGGCAGAAACTGCAACGTGTGAAATATCGCTGCCCAGTGCATTTGCTAGGGCATTCGCTTCAGCAACATCGCCAGCAGGTGTTGAAGTTGCGTGGGCATTTAAGTGAACAATTTCAGAGAGTGGAATACCTGCATCAGTCAGCGCTAATTTAACGGCGCGAGTAACACCGTGGCCTTCTGGGTCTGGCGCTGCAATATGAAAACCATCAGAAGTTAAACCTTGTCCCATAACTTCGGCATAAATCTTTGCACCGCGTGCTTTTGCATGTTCAAGCTCTTCAAAGACCAGAACTCCGCCGCCTTCACCAAGAACAAATCCATCGCGATCTTTATCGTAAGGGCGAGATGCTTTTGCAGGAGCATCGTTGCGAGTTGATAGTGCTTTCATTGATGCGAAGCCAGCCATCGGCAATTCGTGAATCGCAGCTTCGACGCCACCAGTTACGACAATATCCGCGCGATTGTTGCGAATCATTTCAAGTGCGTATCCGGCAGCTTCTGCGCCAGATGCACATGCACTTACTGGAGTATGAACACCCGCTTTCGCTTGTAATTCAAGTCCGACATTTGCGGCTGGACCATTTGGCATAAGCATTGGGACTGTGTGCGGACTTACAAAGCGCGCACCTTTCTCTTTCAAGACATCATGTTGATCAAGCAGAGTGATTACGCCACCGATACCTGATGCAATAACAACACCCAATCGCTCTTTGTCTACATCTGGCGTTCCAGCATCTTTCCAAGCTTCACGTGATGCAATCATCGCAAATTGCTCAGAACGATCTAAGCGACGCATTTCTACGCGCTCCATAACTTCTGAAGGTTCTACTGCAACTCTCGCCGCGAAAGTAACTGAAGCTTCTTGCGCCCACTCATCTTCAAGTTTGCGCACACCACTCTTGCCAGCAAGTAACGCTTCCCAAGTTGAGGAAACATCACCACCCAGTGGAGTAGTGGCACCAAGACCAGTTACAACTACGCGACGTCGTGTCATTTAGTGAAGAGTTTTCTACTTACCGTTTGCAACGATGAAATTAACCGCATCGCCAACAGTTGCCATCTTTGTGACTTCTTCATCAGGAATCTTTACGCCGAATTTTTCTTCAGCTGCAACAACAACTTCAACCATGCTGAGTGAATCAACATCTAGATCATCAGTGAACTTCTTATCCATTGCGATGATGTTGGCATCAATGCCCGCTACTTCAACAACGATTTCCTTGATTCCTGCTAGAACTTCATCAACTGTTAGTGCCATCTTGGTTCTCCTTATTATTGTCGAGCGTTAGTTACTTTTTTGGACTGGTCTTGAGGGTAGTTCAACTACTTGGCCGGCGTATACAAGCCCTGCGCCAAATCCTACGAGAAGTGCGCTCTTTCCGTGAAGTTCTGGCTTCTCGGCGAGTAGCGCATCCATTGCCAGTGGAATCGAAGCGGAAGAAGTATTGCCCGAGGTGCGGATATCGTGGGCAACAACAACTGATTCTGGCAATTTCATAGATTTCACAAGCGACTCGATAATTCGGTCGTTGGCCTGGTGGGGGATAAATACTTCTAGGGTCTCCGGAGTTAAACCAGCTGCTTCTAAAGCGCGAAGTGCGATCGGTGCAATTTCATAAACTGCCCATCGGAAAACAGTCTGGCCTTGTTGAATAATATTTGGCCAACCAATATCTGCATTTCCTGGATTCTTTTTAAATTCTAAAAATGATGGCTCTAAAACAATTGCTTCGCGGGTTTCGGCGCTTGCGCCCCAAACAGTAGGACCGATTCCAATATCTTGCGATGGTCCAATCACTACTGCGCCAGCGCCATCGGCAAAGATAAATGCAGTCGCGCGATCTTCGGGATCAGTAAAGTCAGATAATTTCTCGGCACCCATCACCAAAACATTCTTGGCAGTTTTGTTTCGAACTAAATCATTAGCAAGGGCAACGCCGTAACAGAAGCCAGCACATGCAGCAGAGATATCGAATGCAGCAGCTTTAACATTTCCCAAGCGAACCAGAAGTTCAGTAGCAGCACTTGGTGCTTGATAGGGATAACTAATTGTTGCAAAAATTACAGCATCGATATCTTGAGCCGTCATACCTGCGCGCTCGATTGCGATCAGTGCTGATTTTTCAGCCATATCAATTAGTGATTCATCCGCATCTGCAAAGTGACGAGTCTGGATTCCGGTGCGTTGTTGAATCCACTCATCTGTCGAATCAATTCGTTGAATAATTTCAGAGTTTGAAACTACCCGAGGTGGACGATATGCACTTACGGAAAGGATTCGAGCGCTAGTTACATCTTGTGCAAATTTAAGTGACATTAGTTCCCCCCATGCTCTTTGATAAATTGTTGCGCAGCATCTAAATCTTCTGGTCCCTTTAGGGTAAAGGTTTGGATTTCACCTTGGGCGCGCTTTACCAATCCGGCAAGAGTTCCAGCTGGTGGAACTTCAATAATTCCGGTTACTCCACATTTAGCCATAGTCTCCATGCAGAGATCCCAACGAACCGGGCCAGCTATTTGTCCGACAATTCGATCCAATATCTCGCGACCGTTCTCGACAACTGCGCCATCCTTATTAGATATGAATGGAATGGCTGGATCAGTAGCAGTTAGCGAAGCGGCAAGAGCTGCTAGATGTGAAACTGCAGGAACCATTGTTGAAGTGTGGAAGGCGCCAGAAACTGCGAGCGCACGAACTCTCGAACCCTCTGGCGGATTTTCGGCTAAGGCTGCAAGTGCAGTGAGGGAACCAGCCGCAACAATCTGTCCGGCACCATTCTCGTTTGCAGCAGTTAGTCCAGCTGCGTTAATGGCTGCAACAACTACATCGCGCTCGCCACCTAACACTGCTGACATTCCAGTCTCTGACCCCTTTGCTGCAATTGCCATTTGGGCACCACGGGCAGCAACTAATTTCATTGCCGAATCTCCATCAAGAACGCCAGCAAAAACGGTTGCAGTTATCTCGCCAACCGAATGTCCTGCTGTGTAACTAATGCTTGAATGATTTTCGCCAAACAATCGCCCCGCACCTATAAGGCCACCGGCCACTAAGAGCGGCTGGGCATTTGCGGTATCTCGAATTTCATCAGCATCGGCCACTGTTCCAAGGCGTTTTAGATCTAGACCGATTACTTCTGACCAGTTTCCTATTAATTCAGCTGCGTTCGCATCTTCAAGCCAAGGTGCGAGAAAGCCCGGAGTTTGGGAACCCTGTCCTGGAGCTAGTAGAGCGAGCATCAGGAAAGTTTAAGGTTGCACCCCCGATACTGCCGAGTATTCAAATCGAGCCTATTTAAGTGGCGTATTTGGTTACTCATGAGTAACATTTGGTTCATGAAAATCGCAGTGTGCGTT
>DDMR01000020.1:974-2869 GCA_002340925.1 Actinobacteria bacterium UBA2541 | reverse complement strand
TCAAACTCGCCGTGTTTCATTCTGATGATTTGGGCATATCCAATTGCAGCTTGCGCTGTTCGGCCCTCGAGAATTCCATTATCAATTAAGGATTCAACCTCATCAACAAAACCTAGCTCCCACATTCTTGTAACTCGATTATCGATTCGGGCATCGAGAGTTTCACGATTCATGGCAAGCCCAAATTGCGTGGCATCTGGATACTTCGACGAATCAACTCGTGGCAATACCGCGGTAAACGGTTTCCCGGTAATTTCGATAACTTCGAGGGCTCGAACCACGCGGCGCACATTCTCTTTTGGAATCGCAAGTCCGGCAGCGGGATCTAGCTTTGAAAGTCTTGCATGCATCGCATCGCCACCGATTTTTTCTGCCTGTGCGTTCAATTTCTCGCGAACATCTGGGTCAGTCTCTGGAAAATTTAAATCATCGAGTATGGCTTTTATATAAAGTCCAGTTCCACCGACTACTACAACGTTCTTACCTTGGTTTTTAAGTTCATCAATCTTGGCTCGAGCAACTTCTTGATACCAGGAAACACTTACATCCTCTTTAACGCTTACTACATCCAAAAAATGATGTGGGATTCCGCTTCGCTCTTCAACTGTTAACTTCGCAGTCCCGATATCCATACCTTTATAAAGTTGCATTGAATCTGCGCTAATTATCTCGGCTTTCAATTCCTTGGCGACGGCAACTGCTAAATCACTTTTCCCGGTAGCTGTTGCCCCGGAGATGATTAGTAACTTGCTCATAAATTAAGAGCGGGCCTTAAGTTGGGACAGCGTTGGCATCCCAACCATAATCGCAGTTGTGCCACTCTCTTTACTTCTGGCTTCAGTGGCATCGCCGCCACGAGTATTGCGAATCGAAATTGGAGCATCTTCGGCCAAAATAAAGTTAGGTGAAGCTTTAGTAATTTTGCTTGTTACCGCATCCCCCGGCCTTGGCAAATTGCCTTCTTCAACTGCAAAGTGAGCAAGTCTAAAATCTTTAGTCCGTCCAGTCATTCTGGCCTTGCCATCGTCACGACGACCTTCATAATCTGCGACCAAGATTTCTTGCTCAGTGCCGACAACTTCCTGGTTCACGACTTGTGACATCTCTTGCTGCAAAATATGCAGTGCGTCGTAGCGCTCTTTCATAACCGCATCAATTACTTGGTCCGGCATAGTTGCAGCTGGAGTGCCTGGCCGCTTTGAATATTGGAAGGTGTAGGCAGCAAGGAACTTAGCCTGCTTAACCAGGTCCATCGTTGCTTGAAAATCTGCATCGGTTTCTCCCGGGAAACCAACAATGATGTCGGTTGTAATTGTGGAATTTGGAATTGCAGTGCGAACTTTTTCGATGATTCCTAAGTAGCGATCGCTGCGATACGAACGGCGCATAGCTTGCAAGATTCGATCTGATCCAGATTGCAGTGGCATATGTAGATGAGGCATAACATTTGGCGTTTCGGCCATCGCGGCAATTACATCATCGGTGAAGTCACGTGGATGTGGTGACATAAATCGAACGCGCTCTAGCCCTGGAATCTCGCCACATTTGCGGAGCAATTTTGCAAAGGCTCCCCGGTCGCCAAACTCGACGCCATATGCATTTACATTCTGTCCAAGCAAGGTAACTTCAATAACTCCTTGGTCAACCACGGCCTTAATCTCATTCAAGATATCGCCTTCGCTGCGATCCTTTTCGATTCCGCGAAGTGATGGAACTATGCAGAATGTGCAAGTGTTGTTGCAGCCAACCGAAACTGAAACCCAAGCGCTGAATGCTGAGTGGCGACGAGCAGGCAATGTTGAAGGAAAATGTTCTAGTGACTCTTTGATTTCAACTTGAGATTCTTCTTCTATGCGAGCCCGTTCTAAGAGAGTTGGAAGCGAGCCAATATTGTG
>DDMR01000020.1:0-777 GCA_002340925.1 Actinobacteria bacterium UBA2541 | reverse complement strand
GGAGCCAAGAAAGATAGATTTCCGTAAAGTTTATTATCTGCATTTTCACGGACTGCGCAGGTATTGAAGACAACTAAATCAGGATCGCTTCCCTCAAGTGCCTGCACATATCCAGCGCCAAGTAATAACCCCGAGATACGTTCGGTGTCATGTGCATTCATCTGGCAGCCATAGGTTTCAACCACAAAAGATCTGGCTTGTAATTGGCTGCTCATGAGAGCAATCTTACTTATCTATCGTTGCTTCCCAATAATTCACGCATAATCCGACCTGATATCGAATGGCTAAATCCTTTACGCGAAAGCAGACCGTGAACTCTGCGATAAACAACATCATGATCGAGATGTGAACAGGAGCGATATTTTCGCTCGGCCAAGGTCATGGCCATCTTGTATTCATCTTCATCGTCAATGTTTTCAAGGGTCTCGTCAATGATGTCTTGCGAGACCCCTTTAAACTTTAATTCTTGTGCGATAGAGCGCTTTGATAACTTCTTCTGGCGCTGTCTTGATTCGCTCCAGATCTGCGCAAATTCGAGATCGTTTAGCAACCCTTGAAGTTCTAACTCATCTAGAACTGCGGCCGCAATTTCATCTTCTACGCCACGTTTTTTGAGATGGGCATGAAGCTCGGCCCTACTCTTCGCTCTCGGCGCCAACGCGTAATGCGCAGTCGTAAGTGCGAAAGAGTAGGGATCTGCCTCAATCTCTTTACTGTTATTCAATTTACTTAGAACTCAACCTCAGCGGTTGCTTCATCAATTGCAGCTACTAGTTC
>DDMR01000007.1 GCA_002340925.1 Actinobacteria bacterium UBA2541 | reverse complement strand
ATATAAATAGGAATCATTGGAACATCGTGTGTTGAATATGACGTTCCCACAGCAGTAAATGATGCAGTCGAGCCAGCCTCATTAATACCTTCATGCAGAATCACGCCAGAGGTTGATTCCTTGTAAGAAAGCATTAATTCGCGGTCAACTGATGTGTAATTCTGACCATGAGGTGAGTAAATCTTTAGTGATGGGAACAATGAATCCATACCGAAGGTTCGAGCTTCGTCCGGAATGATCGGGACCAAGTGCTTGCCGATGCCCGGATCTTTAATCAAATCCTTTAGCAAGCGAACAAATGCCATTGTTGTTGCAATCTCTTGTTGGCCAGAACCACGAGTAACTGCATCAAAGGCTTCGATTGGCGGTTGCGCAAGTGGCACAGAATCCTTACGACGAGATGGCATCGAACCACCCAGTGCCTTACGGCGTTCCATCATGTATTTGTATTCAGGTGAATCAACACCAGGATGGAAATAAGGCGGAGCCTTGGCATCGATTTGTTCATCAGTAAGCGGAATAAACAAGGTGTCACGGAATGCTAGAAGATCTTCATGTGTCATCTTCTTCATCTGGTGAGTCGAGTTTCTCGCTTCAAAGTGCGAACCAAGAGTCCAACCCTTAATTGTCTTTGCAAGAATTACAGTTGGCCGGCCATTATGTTCTGAAGCTTGCTTGTATGCAGCAAATAATTTGCGGTAATCATGTCCACCACGCTTAAGTGCCCAAATCTTTTCATCTGACCAATCAGCAACCATCGCAGCAGTGCGTGGATCGCGTCCAAAGAAATGTTCACGAACATAAGCACCGGATTCGGCTTTGTATGTCTGATAATCGCCATCGGTGGTCTTAGTCATTAAGTCAACTAGTGCGCCTTCTCTGTCCATTGCGAGAAGTTCATCCCACTCGCGGCCCCAAACAACTTTGATTACATTCCAGCCAGCGCCACGGAAGATAGATTCAAGTTCTTGAATAATCTTTCCATTTCCACGAACCGGTCCATCAAGTCTCTGTAAATTACAGTTGATAACGAAAGTTAAGTTATCTAGGCCTTCGCGGGCAGCAAGACTGATTGCACCAAGAGTTTCTGGCTCATCGCACTCACCATCACCGAGAAAGGCCCAAACATTTTGATCGCTCGTATCTTTAATTCCACGACCATGTAGATAACGGTTGTATCGTGCTTGATAAATTGCATTAATTGGACCAAGTCCCATTGAGACCGTTGGGAATTCCCAGAACTCTGGCATCAAACGTGGATGTGGATATGAAGAGAGCCCGCCACCTTCGTGTGAAAGCTCTTGACGGAAACCATCCATCTGATGTTCAGTTAAGCGACCTTCAAGAAATGCGCGGGCATACATACCTGGGCTTGCATGGCCTTGATAAAAAATCTGATCTCCACCACCAGGATGATCTTTACCGCGGAAGAAATGGTTGAAACCAACTTCATAAAGTGAAGCCGAAGATGCGTATGTAGAAATATGTCCACCAACACCGATGCCAGGACGTTGCGCACGGTGCACCATAACTGCGGCATTCCAACGAATAAATGCCCGGATGCGACGTTCAATAAATTCATCGCCAGGAAATTCTGGTTCTTGCTTAGGTGGAATTGAATTTATGTAATCTGTTGCGCGAAGCGCAGGAACACCTAGATTGTTTTCGCCTGCGCGATCCAGCATTGCAAGCATCAGATAACGGGCACGGACCGGACCGGCATTCTTTAGAACCGCGTCGAGGGACTCGGTCCATTCAGCAGTCTCCTGTGGATCAGTATCGACAAGCTGATCGATTAAATGGTCAGGGGCCTGGTCATTTGTGCTCATGGCAGTATCTTTCCACGAATTTGGCATGAACTTTCCACCCAGGTCGTCTTTCCTCTTGCGTAAATGGCGAAGGTTCGGTGGACTTCTCCTACTAGGAGAATCGCATATAACGAGTTAGGAGGAATAGCCCCGATGGGGGTCGATCAAATAGTTGAACGTCTCGCTCTTGAACCAGGAGAGTTGATTCTAGAAGTCGGTCTCGATTCCGACTGTGACAACGAATTTCGCAGTGCCACTGAAAAGCGAACTGGCACAAAATTTATTGAAGATGCCACAACTGAAGTTGTAGATGCAGTAATACTCTGGTGGCGCGATGGTGATGGTGATCTCGTCGATGATTTGATGGATGGCCTCACATATTTAAAAGAGACTGGCCCAATTTGGCTGTTGACCCCAAAAGTTAATCGCGATGGCCATGTCGAACCGAGTGATATTCAAGAGGCCGCACCAATCGCAGGCCTGGCCCAGACGGTATCCTTTGCAATCGGAAGCGATTGGACAGCAACCAAATTAGTTGCCAGAAAAGCCAGTCGTAAATAATTAGGAGAGCAGATGTCATTAGCAATCGGATCAGCGGCACCAGATTTCAACTTAAAAGATCAACACGGCGCTGATATTTCGCTCTCATCTTTTAAAGGTTCAAAGAACGTTGTAGTCGTGTTTTATCCATTCGCATTCTCCGGACTTTGCACCGGCGAGCTCTGCGGGCTTCGTGATGACCTTGGTGCATTTCAGAATGCGAACGTTCAATTAGTAGCAATCTCTTGTGACCCAATGTATTCACTTAAAGCTTTCGCAGAGCATGAGGGCTACAAATTCCCATTACTTGCTGATTTCTGGCCGCATGGCGAAGTTGCAAAGGCTTACGGTGTTTTCAACGAAGATCGCGGTTGCTCAATTCGTGGAACATTCGTAATTGATAAGTCCGGAATTCTTCGCTGGCAGGTAGTAAATGGCCTAGGAGATGCGCGTAACTTGGCAGATTACAAGGCTGCGCTCGCAGCACTTTAATAATCCGAATAAATTAAGCACTGAATTTCTAATACTGCCAATCTGCAGGTAGAGTGCGGCAGTAAGTTTTGGGTGGTTAGCTCAGTGGTAGAGCGCCTCGTTTACACCGAGGATGTCGGGGGTTCGAAACCCTCACCGCCCACCAGAATTAAACAATTACATATATTTAGGCGAGACCACCTTCGTTGAGTAGAGAGGTTGAGTATGAAAGCCTCTGTCTCTGACCAGAATAATCTGATTGAACTCCAACGTATTGATTCTGCGATTATGCAGGCGACTCACAAGTTAAAGACTCTTCCAGAACGCGAACAGCTAGCCGCAATCCATGTTCGTCTCGCAGCTAGCGCAGAATTGCTTACAACTGCCGAAGCTGAACTTGCTGATGTGACTATTGATTTACGCCGAAGCGAAGTTGATGTGGAATCTGTTGCAGATCGCATGGCTAAAGATGAAGCTCGCCTATCTGGAGGAAGTGCGTCGCCAAAAGAGTTAGAGCAGCTTCAGCACGAACTTGCAACACTGGCAAAGCGGAAAGCCGAACTCGAAGATGGCGAACTTGAAATCATGATGCTTGTTGATGCGGCCAAAGAAAAAGTGGCGACAATCAAGAGCGATGAAGAGGGCTTGAAGAAGTTAGAACTTGAATTAAATATTCGACTTGAAAA
>DDMR01000079.1:17740-17906 GCA_002340925.1 Actinobacteria bacterium UBA2541 | reverse complement strand
GAAGGATCTCTGGATTCACTTTTGTATTCGTTGAAAAAAGATCTAATAACCGATTCCCAAACAAGACATGCTGATATAGCGGAACTGGTCTAGTCTCGCTAACAATTACCTTCATCTCCCCGCGAACTGTCTGTAGCCAATCCCCAAATTCTTCGGCATTAGATAC
>DDMR01000079.1:7324-17680 GCA_002340925.1 Actinobacteria bacterium UBA2541 | reverse complement strand
CCAAATTCTTCGGCATTAGATACCGTCGCAGAGAGCGCAGCAACTTGAATACTCTCTGGAAGGTGAATCAAAATCTCTTCCCAAACTGCGCCGCGAAAGCGATCTGCCAGATAGTGAACCTCATCCATAACGACATAACGCAAATCTGTGAGAGTTGATGACGCTGAATAAATCATATTTCGTAGAACTTCCGTAGTCATAATGACTATTGGAGCTTCAGAATTTATGCTGGTATCCCCCGTCAGAAGACCCACGCTCGATTCACCAAACATCGCCGACAGGTCTTGGAATTTTTGATTGGATAACGCCTTTATTGGTGTTGTGTAGAAACATTTTTTCCCAGAACTAATTGCCAGATAAGCCGCGAACTCTCCAACGATAGTTTTGCCCGCACCAGTAGGTGCAGCTACAAGAACCGATTTGCCGCTTTCCAGGGCTTGGCATCCCTTAATCTGGAAGTCATCCATACTAAATGGATAACGCTCAAGAAAATCATTGGTCAGTCGGTAAGCACCTCTAGCCTTTGCTTGAGCAAATCTTTGCGCAGGAGTAGACATCACTCCAACAACCAGGCTCGTAGTGACATCCCCATAAGAATTATTCGTTTCTTGCTTTGTGCTTTAGTCTCGACCTATCAACAAGAAGTGAGATTCCACCTGCTGCTAAATAGAGCAAAACCAGAGGACCGGCTAAAAAGAAGAGCGTTATTGGATCTCCAGTTGGAGTCGCTATCGCTGAGAAAAGAGTGATTCCGAAAATTGCATATCGCCATGGGCGAAGTATTGATCTTCCACTCAATATGTGGGCTAGGTTCAGAGCGATAAGGAAAACTGGTAGCTCAAAGGCGATTCCGAAAACCAGAATTAGCTGGGTTACAAAAGTCAGGTAATCATCGAATCTAACCAAGTTAGTCAATGATGTAGGTGTGAAACTTAAAAGAAGCTCAACGGCTATTGGAAGGACCAAATATCCAGCAAAAATTCCCATTGCAAAAAATGGAACCGCCCCAAACAGAAAGAAGATGGAATTTCTTCGCTCTTTCTTATGTAAACCCGGCGATATAAAGGCCCAGATTTGATAGAGCCAAATTGGCGAGGCAATAATGAGTCCAAGTAGAACTGAAATCTTAAATTTTAAATCAAGTGGGCCGAGTACGCCGCTGATATAGAGAATTCCACACGTTTCTTCGCCCGCGGATGTCGCCGCTCCTAAATCACAGATGGGACTCGCTAACCTAGAAATAATATCTTCATAAAGAAACCAACCAACGAAACTAGCAAGGATTATTCCTAGGGCAGATTTAAATGAACGCGTTCTTAATTCATTGAGATGCGCGAGCAGGGGCATCGCCCGAGCGTTATTACCCTTCACTAAAGTCTATGAATCAGACTTGTTGTTATCGCCTTTTGGATCGTCTTTTGGATCGCCATCTTTCATCTCACTCTTAAATATTTTAAGAGACTTTGCGATTGATTTGGCTGAGTCCGGCAGTTTTTTCGCGCCAAACAGAACAACAAATAACAATACAACGATGATTAAGTGCCAACCTTGAAGTCCGCGTAACATCTTCGCTCCCCCACTTTCGATCCAATTTTCCCTCTATGACTGTGACTATAGTAGTTCGAAAAACCGATGAAAGCACTCTTCAACTCCTGAACCAGCTCAATTGCTAGGGTTTTGGGTATAACGCCCTGATTGCCTTTGCTCGTGCCTTAATGTCATCGGAAAGCTCTCTAGGTTCGACGACCTCTATCTCAGAGCCGTAGCCCAGGATGGTTCTTGAAAGCCAATCAGAATCTATCGGATGCAACCGCACTCGGAAATCTCCACCCTCGACTACATCTGCAATCACACCGCGATTATCTTCGATGAAGGTGCGAGCTGATTTTGAAACATTCAATTCAATGCTTGCTAATTCATCTTTGAGCGAATTGTTCGTGAACTTCTTAGTGATTGTGCCATTTTTAACAACCTCAAGGTTTGCAATTCGATCCAATCTGAAAGTTCGATCAGCTTCCGATGATTGACACCAGGCACTTACGTAGGCGAATTCATTCTCTTGATAAAGTTCTAGTGGAAGAATCGAACGCTCCGTTGATTCATCCTTGCTGCCACTCAGATAGGTAATCTTCAAAGCTTTTCCGTGTGCTATTGCCGATTCAATATCTTCAATGAATTGTGAGCCTTTGGAATTATTGATCACGACAAACGGATTTTCGATTGCTAAAGCCCCTTTCAATTTGAGCTTCAAACCTTCAATCTCATCTGAAATCGCATCAGAACGAGTGGACTTCAGAAGATCAAGTGAAACCAAGAGCGAAGTCATCTCTGCGCGGTTCATATTTCTAGGTTTCTTAAGGCTCTGTGGATCGGAGACTGTGACGTAGCCATCTTCATAATACATTTCAATAAGTTCAAGTGGTGTATAGCCTGGTAGTCCGCACATATGAATTAAAATTAAATCATCATTTATTTGTTTCTCTGAGGTTCCGAATACCGCGGCTAATTCCGGTATCGAAATTCCTTGGTGTTCCAAGAGATACGGAACAAGATCCAGTGCGCGAGCAGTCCGGTCCAGAGCTGATTCGCTCATTTTATGGCTCCATCGAGAAGAGTTATCAAACTCGTTTTCAAATTCTCGGGTCCAATAATTCTTACATTCGTTCCATGCCAGACGATTTCTCGTAGAAAAGCGCGCTCAGTCTCATAATTAATTTCATATGTGTCGAAGTCAGTCCCTTGGGTGATTAGCTCTCCTCGCCTGCGGAGTAAGGCTGCGCAATCTCTTCGAATCTCAACTCTCGCTGTGTGCACTATCTCCGGATCGCTCTTTGGTAGAAAATTTGCAACAACAAAGTCGGAAGGAATCTGGAATTCATTCTTCTTTTTTGACATCTCGAGGTCACCTAAAAATCTCGATAGTTTGAAGAGTCGGATACCTTTCCGGTCGAGGTCCATGCCAATCAAATACCAGAAACTATTCCAGAACAGGATGCGGTACGGCTCGAGGTGGCGCAGTTTCAAGGATGGTGAATCGTAAGAGAAAGTTATTCTCGATTTCTCTAGAATTGCTTTTGAGAGCTGCTCGAGCAAATCTGATGGATTTTCGAATCTATATTTAATTTGAAAATCCAAATCAAGTGCTGCTGGAATTCCGAGTGACTGAAGTTTACGAATTCCGGAATGAGCCGTCGGAGCTAAGATCGAGTCGTTCCAGTAACTACTAGCTATCGACAACAGCGCTAGTTCACGGCCCGTCAGGTTTGGCACATTGAGTTCGTAGGACTTTTGTGGAATCCGATAGCCAGGCTCGTCTTCGAAGAAAACGTCGAGATCCCCAACTTCAATCTCAATACCAAGAGACCTCAAGTCATCCTTATCCCGTTCGAACATCCGCTCTTTAGCTTCCTGAGTGCCTTCATATCCTTGGACGTTCGTGAGAATCTCGGACTTTTTTAGGTAGCGTTTCGTCGCAAGCAGAGCCAGAGTGAGGTTTATCAATCTCTCGGTTTTGCGGTCTGACACACCAAAACCCTAGTGGTTTGGTAACCTTCACGCATTATTAACACCAACAGATATCGATACAACTTTTAATCTGGAGAGATATGAATCGTGTAAACACGCAGAACTTCCGGCCTTCAAAGCTAGTTAAAGGAGCGGGCATACTTTTTTTAATTGCAGCCCTTACTTCGTGCTCACTAGATGGAGGAACACCACAGGCAGATTCAAATCAAACCCAAGAGGAGCAGAACATGGCTGATTCACAACGCGAATATCTCTCAGTTTCTAACAACCCTGGGGTTGAACCAACACTCGGTAAGCCAATCGGTGATGCGCCTACCACTCTGATTTCAAGAGACATTATTGTTGGAAGTGGTGATGAAGTTGTTGCTACATCAACCTTGACGGTGCACTACCAGCTAATTTCTTGGAAAAGCGGTGAAGTTTTGCAATCATCTTGGCAATCTCAGCCAATTGATTTCCCTCTCGGTGGCGTTATCGCGGGATGGCAACAAGGGATGCCAGGTATGAAAGTTGGCGGTCGTCGACTACTAGTTATTCCACCAGAGCTTGCCTACGGAGCTAGTGGCAGTGGACCTATAGGTCCTAACGAAACTCTTGCATTCGTTGTTGATCTAGTTGGTCTGCAGTAAGTAAGAAATCAACTCTCGATTTCATTAGTCCCATACGCGCCTTTAGATGGGCGTCTGCGGCGAGCTGGCGCAACCGTGTTGGGTGCAAGCCTTCGAGCCATTATTAGAAAAGCGGTATGAGCAATCATCCGATGCTGCGGTCTTACCGCAAGACCTTCGTGGTGCCATCCTCGCACGATAGTTTCATTACTCTCTGGTTCAGTGAAATTTCCCGAAGCTTTTATAGCTTCAGCGGTCTGAGAAAGTTGAGTCGTGGTCGCTACGTAAGCGATGAATACGCCACCAGGCACAAGAGCTTTACTAGCCATTTCAACACATTCCCATGGTGCCAACATATCTAGAACCACTCGATCGTATTCGCATTTGTGATCGAAATCTTGAACTGATCCCATGCTTAAATTCCAATTACTTGGTAACCCCCCAAAATATTGATTTACATTCTTCGAGGCGATAACCGCAAATTCTTCACGCTTTTCAAATGATTCAAGCTTCCCACTTGAACCAATTGCCCTTAGAAGGGATATTGATAAAGCGCCAGAGCCGACTCCTGCTTCTAATACTCGAGAACCCGGAGCAATATCTGCAAACCCCAGAATCATTGCAGCATCTTTAGGATAAACAATGGTCGCGCCTCTAGGCATAGCCAGCACGTAATCCGCTAACAAAGGTTTGAAGGCAAGGAATTTTAGCCCTCCAGTGGTTTCCACTACTGAGCCTTCGGGTAGGCCGATGACTTCATTGTGAACAAGCCAACCATTATGCGTATGCCACTCTTGATTTAATTGAAGGGTAATCGTGTGCATTTTCCCCTTTGCATCAGTCAATTGCACCCGATCGCCAACTTGAAAATTCGACTTCGATACCAAGATACCAAGCTCCTACAATCTAGTTTGCATTGAAATATTTGGCTTCTGGATGATGAACAATAATCGCGGAAGTGGATTGCTCTGGATGTAATTGAAATTCCTCACTTAACTCGACGCCGATTCGCTCAGGCTCGAGTAATGCACAAAGTTGCAGTTGCTGTTCAAGGTCAGGACATGCTGGGTAGCCAAAGGAATATCTCGAACCTCGATAGCCCTGATCAAGAATTGCATCGATGTCTGAAGCGTCCTCGCCAGCAAATCCAAGTTCTTCTCGAATTCTTGCGTGCCAGTGTTCTGCCAGCGCTTCAGTAAGTTGAACGGATAAACCGTGTAACTCAAGATACTCACGATATTCGTTTGCGGCAAAGAGTTTGGCAGTGGCATCACTGACGCTCTGTCCCATGGTTACAACATGAAAGGCTACGGTATCTATTTGCCCGCTCTCCTTGCTTCGGAAAAAATCACTTAAACACAATCGGCGATCACGAGACTGTCTTGGAAAAGTGAATCTCGTGCGCTCGAGACCTTTATCCGGTCCTTCATGGTGCAGAATCACTAAGTCGTTTCCCTCGCTATAACAAGGGAAATATCCATACACGACAGCCGCGTTTAACCAACCATTAGATTGAACATCGTTTAACAAGGAGCGCAATCTTGGACGTCCTTCACTCTCAACCATTGCTTCATACTCACCGCGTTTACCTTGAAGCCCCCATTGACCCACGAAAAGCGCTCTCTCGTCTAGCGCTCCAAGATAAGAAGCTAAGGCGACGCCTTTCACTATCCGTGAACCATAGAAAGGTGGCGTCGGAAGTTTGTTATCAGCATCAACATCGCTGCGATTAGTGTCGAGATTTGGCGCCCGATTAGCTCTCGTGTTTGGAGTTCGCCGCTCACGCAACGGAGGTAGCACTGCGCTCTCATCACCGCGCTTTATAGACATCAAGGTGTCCATCAAACTTAACCCTTCAAAAGCATCTTTTGCGTAGCGGACAGTTCCATCAAAAGAACCAGCAAGATCTTGTTCCACAAAACTTCTGGTTAAGGCCGCGCCGCCCAGAATAATTGGCCATTTCTCAGCAAGTCCACGACTGGTCAGCTCCTCCAAATTTTCCTTCATAATAACCGTTGATTTAACAAGCAACCCAGACATACCAATAACATCAACATTCGAATCGGTTGCTGAATCGATGATCTGGTTAACGGTCTGTTTAATTCCGATGTTGACCGTCTTATATCCATTATTGGAGAGAATAATGTCGACCAAGTTCTTGCCGATATCGTGAACATCGCCCTTGACTGTTGCAAGTAAAATCGTTCCCTTGCCCGCGTCTTCACTCTTCTCCATGTGTGGTTCTAGAAGCGCAACCGCCGCCTTCATTACCTCAGCAGATTGCAATACGAATGGCAATTGCATCTGTCCACTACCAAATAGCTCGCCAACTGTTTTCATCCCAGAGAGCAAATGTTCGTTGATAATAACTAACGGTTTGATGCCGCTAGCCAGAGCTTCTTGCAAGTCGGCTTCAAGGCCCACCTTCTCACCATCGATAATTCTTCGTTCTAAGCGTTCAATTAGAGGTAGTGCGGCTAGTTCAGCGGCTCGAGAAATCTTGCTGGATGTTGTCTCTACCCCATCAAACATATTCAAATAAATAGCTAATGGGTCGTAAGTGCAGTTTCCATCACTATCGAATGTGCGTCGGTCATAGACCAAATCAAGAGCAACTTCGAGTTGCTTCGCATCAATTCGAGAAATCGGTGTGATCTTTGATGGATGCACAATTGCCGAGTCGAGTCCCATCTTTACCGCTTCGGCAAGAAAGACCGAGTTTAAGACTATGCGGGCGGCGGGATTCAAGCCGAAAGAAACATTTGATACACCTAGAGTTGTCTGGACATCAGGATATTTTTTCTTCAATTCTGAAATTGCATTAAGAGTTTCAATTCCATCGCGTCTAGTTTCCTCCTGGCCAGTCGCAATTGGAAAGGTGAGGCAATCAATCAAAATGTCGCCTGTCAGCATGCCCCAATTTTTAGTCAAGTCCTCGATCAGTCGAGAAGCGACAGAAACTTTCCACTCCTGGGTCCGCGCCTGGCCAGTTTCATCGATAGTCAATGCAACGACCGCTGCCCCATGTTCCTTAACCAAGGGCATAATTTTCGCAAATCGTGAAGTTGGACCATCGCCATCTTCATAATTGACCGAGTTAATAATTGATCTGCCACCTAAATGTTCAAGACCAGCTTTCAACACTGCAGGTTCAGTTGAATCCAGAACGATTGGTAGCGTTGAACTCGTTGCAAGGCGCGATGCAAGTTCGTGCATATCTGCGACACCATCTCGACCGACATAATCCACTGAGAGATCAAGCATGTGTGCGCCATCTCGAATTTGGTCGCGCGCGATTTCAATACAGCTCTGCCAATCCTCGGCTAGTAGTGCATCTCGAAATGCACGAGAACCATTTGCATTCGCACGTTCTCCGATTGCCATATATGCCTGATCCTGACGAAATGGAACAAACTGATAGAGCGAAGATGCGCCAATCTCTCTTGCAATTTTTCTGGCAACTAAATCGTGCTCGCCAATTTTATTTACGACAGCCTCCATATGAGCTGGTGTTGTGCCGCAACAGCCCCCAACAAGAGTTAACCCATAAGAATCAACAAAATTTTCCAGATACTCCGCTAATTCATCTGGTCCAAGTGGATAAGTTGCTCCATTAGGTCCCAATTGTGGAAGTCCAGCATTTGGCATTACTGAAATTCCTATCGTGCTGTTCTTTGCAAGAACGCGCAGGTGTTCACTCATCTCTGCCGGTCCAGTTGCGCAATTCAAGCCGATTAAATCGATGTTCAAAGGTTCAAGAGCATTTAAAGCTGCACCAATTTCTGATCCCAGCAACATGGTTCCCGTCGCTTCTACAGTAACTTGAGCAATAAGCACGATGTCCCGGTCGCATTCATCAATGGCTTTACGAGCACCATTTATGGCAGCTTTTGCTTGAAGCAAGTCTTGTGTAGTTTCGATCAAAAGCGCATCTACCCCGCCGTCGAGTAAACCTTTTGAGGCCGTGAAATAAGCGTCCTTCAATTTCAAATAATCGGTATGCATTAAGGTCGGGAGTTTCGTTCCTGGGCCAAGAGAGCCCAGAACCCAGCGAGGCTTTTTATCAT
This sequence comes from Actinobacteria bacterium UBA2541, assembly GCA_002340925.1. Taxonomy (GTDB): domain Bacteria; phylum Actinomycetota; class Actinomycetes; order Nanopelagicales; family Nanopelagicaceae; genus AAA044-D11. The sequence continues at coordinate 9,480 of DDMR01000079.1, read as the reverse complement.
TTGCAAATTCATCCGCAACTTCTCGCGCTAATTTTCCGCCGGCGAAAGCTAGCTCATAAATTCGGTCTTCAATTCCATACTCCGCCAAGTTAGCCCAATTTGCCCCAAAGGTATTTGTCTCAATCGCATCTACACCAACTTCTAAATACTTGCGATGCACAGACTTCACAAGGTCTGGCTTAGAAACATTTAGTATTTCGTTGCAACCTTCGTGGCCCTGAAAATCAGCTAGCGAAGGATTTGCCTCTTGAAGCATCGTACCCATCGCTCCGTCAGCAATAATTACGCGTCCTGCCATGGCGCTACGAAGAGATGATGAAATTTTCATTTGGGAGTAGGTTACCTCAGAGCGCTAAACCGAGCGCGTTATCAATGAATCTTGAGAGCTCGCCTACTGACCCGCCACCTTGGCCATTTAGAGAATCAGATGCCCATTTATCTAGTAATTCAAGTGCAAGCGGCGTGTTTAAATCATCGGCAATACTCTGCGCAACAAGTTGTATGACTCCATCCGTAGGAGCACATTCGATGCGAGATAGTGCGGATCTCAAATTGGCAACGCGCTCTACTGATTTACTTAGGGTTTCTTCGCTCCACATTCTCTCCTCTGAATATCTCTCAGACAGGAGAGCATGGCGAAGGGTCATCGGATCGGTTCCTTGAGTTAACAACTTCGATACAAAGACTAAGTTTCCTTTGCTCTTACTCATCTTCTCACCATCGAGACCGACCATTTCGGAGTGGAGATAAGCATCAGCAAACTCATTGTTTGTTAATGCTTTAGCAAGAGCAGCACTCATGAAGTGATGTGGAAAAATTAGATCAGTTCCACCCCCTTGCAAATTAATCGTTCTCGATTTCTCCAATCCCTTATCGAGATAATCGGGGCCAATTAGATTCTCCAGGGCAATCACCGAACACTCAATATGCCAACCTGGTCGTCCGAAACCAATTTTGGAATTCCAACCTGGCTCGCCATCCTTATTAGCAATCCAAAGTATTGGATCAAGTGGGTGCTCTTTCCCTGCTCGCTCCGGGTCACCGCCACGCTCAGAGAATATTTTGATTGCACTTTCAAGAGATACTGGAAGTTCCTCTAGATAAGGCGTAATTCGGAAGTAGATATTTCCAGAGAGCTCATATGTGAATCCGTCATCTACTAACTGTTCAATTGCAAAAATAATCGAAGCCATCGCCTCGGTGACAGCAACATAATTCTTCGGGGGTAGGACTCTCAGGCTTGCCATATCACTTTCAAAGAGCGCTACTTGAGCATCGCCAAGCTCTGACCAAGATTGGTTGTCTCGTTTAGCTCGCTCGAACAACGGATCATCGATATCTGTGATGTTCTCAACAAAATCTACATTGGTGCCTGCTAGGCGTAAGTATCGATTAACTATATCGAACGTTAGATATGTAGCAGCGTGTCCAAGATGAGTTGCGTCGTATGGCGTAATCCCACATACATACATTTTGAAATCTGAATTCTCTCCAAAATTTTTGAGGATTCCTGACGTCGTCTTCACTTTCAATGCCGGCAAGTCTCGATGCCATTTAGCTATTTCAATTTTAGGCCAATTACTCACTGCGTTATCATAGTTTACAAGACCTTCTCAGTCCTCCCGCGTTATTCAAAACCAATTCCCAATCGATTCTTAATAGGGTGGCCAGGGCACGGCAGGCCAGTTTGGATTTGGACTACTGAACCTACCAACCTGAAGGAGGTTTTTTGTTCGCTCAAAAATGGCATCGATCTCATCTTCGCTTAAATAGGTCGATAAATACTTGCGGTCGATTTGCGAGAGTAACTCATTCAATTGTTCGACTTCAGCGGGCTGCAGTAGTTTCTCCGCAAATTGCCAGACAACAGTGCGCAATTTATTCTCTCTGTGCAAGCTAACCCCGTGATCACATCCGAATATCCGATGCTCTGGTGTGATGAGGATATGACCAAACTTTCGATCTGCATTATTGATAACAATGTCAAAGAGCGCCAAATTTCTGATTTGGGAATCATCACCCTGAGCGATTGTGATTACATCTGCTTCTTCTGAGGTTTCAATCCACTTCTGAATCGCACCAGTGCCAAAAGGTCCTTCGCGCAGCACAGTCTTAGGAACTACCTTAAAATTTCCAATTTCGCTTATGTAGTAGGC
>DDMR01000079.1:6873-7170 GCA_002340925.1 Actinobacteria bacterium UBA2541 | reverse complement strand
ATTACTTTTACGTTATCAGGCAGAGTGCAGAGTAAGGAAGCGTTAGATGCATCTACTAATCGGCCGATAACTTCCAACTCTCCTGACTGAAAGATTTTATCTTCGGTATCCATTGGCCCTCGGACAGAGATGTCCCGTCGCATCAATTGGTAATCCACAGAAAGGACAGACTGGTCGCCCGGATTGCAAAATGCTTTCGGAGCGATTACAGAACCCTTTAACTTGGTTAAGTCGGATTGTTAAACGCAGTAAATCTGGTGGATCCTCTACCCCGGCCAATTCATCATCGTTTGAGAT
>DDMR01000079.1:4432-6544 GCA_002340925.1 Actinobacteria bacterium UBA2541 | reverse complement strand
ACCTCGGTAATCAACTCCCGCAATCTTGCAGATAGAGCTGCCACTTGGCTTTTCTCGACCGCGACCGTTGTGGTTCCTGCTATTGAAGTCGCTTGCAGGAAGAAGGCTCTCTCACCTGGCGCTCCAATAGTTCCTACAATAAAGCGATTTGCATCTTCGTGTTCGTAAATGATGCGCTCACTCACGTGCTGCACCGCCGCCACCACCGAGATTTAGTTTGCCACCACCAGAACCTGTGAACTTAAGTTCTTTCAAGTAGCTGGTGTCGTTCATTAAACGAAGACGTGCACCATCTTTTGTTAAATCGAGGACAGTTAAGGAGGCTGGATCGATGGACAAGCTCTGGAAATTATCTAAGTTCAACCCTAGAAACCCTGCAACTATCGCCTTGATTACATCGCCGTGGGAACAGAGCAGAACGCTCTTTCCTGGAATCGAAATATTGGTCACGGCTTCCAAAGATCTGCTCTGCATCTCCAGAAAACTTTCACCGTTTGGGAATCGCACTAGGCTTGGACGATTTTGTATCGTTGTCCAAAGTTTATTCCGAGATAGAAGCGCCAGTTTTTTTCCTGACCAATCGCCGTATTCCATTTCGATCAATCCATCAGAAAGCTGAACTTCTTTCTTAAGTTCGGCAGCTAAAGGCTCTAAGGTTTGAACGCATCTTGGGAGTGGGCTGCTATATATTTTTGCAAATTTTCTTCCAGAAAACTCTGTAGCAACTGCTTTAGCCTGCTTCTCGCCCACTGAAGATAATCTGACACTGAAGTCCCGGCCGGCTAGAACTGATTTCGCGTTCGCAGTGGAATGACCATGGCGAAGCAGATAAATGACCGCAGGTTTATCGGCTGGCATGAGGCCAAGGTTACCGATTATTCAGCAGCCGTCTTGCTAGGGTGGCATCATGGAGAAACGGATACTCGGTAATTCTGGGCTACGTGTTTCCCGACTAGGTCTCGGCACCATGACTTGGGGGCGCGATACCGACGAACATGAAGCTGCCGACCAGTTAAAAACCTTCTTGGATGCTGGCGGTAATCTTATTGATACCGCGGCGATGTATGGAGATGGTGATAGCGAGCGCGTAATAGGTGGCTTTATTGGAACTCTTGCAAAACGAGAAGATCTGGTAATCGCAACAAAGGCTGGGATATCTTTCACAGCAGGAGAACGAAGCGTAAATAACTCTAGAACAAATCTACTTAGCGACCTCGATAAATCGTTGTCGAGACTTGGCGTGGAATATGTCGATCTCTGGCAGATTCATACTTGGGATCCAATGGTTCCATTGGAAGAAACCCTCTCCGCAATCGACCAGGCGGTCTCTTCTGGTCGCGTGCGGTATGTAGGTGTCTCTAACTTCTCGGGATGGCAATTGGCTAGAGCAGCAACTCTTCAAAATCCAATCTTTGGAAAATCGCCTATCGTCTCGACCCAAGTCGAATATTCATTACTTAATCGCGGAATTGAAGCTGAAGTTATTCCTGCGAGTATCGAGATGAACATCGGAGTCTTGGCCTGGTCACCAATCGGCCGAGGGGTCTTAACAGGCAAGTATCGAAATGGTTCACCTTCGGATTCGCGTGGGGCAAGTCCGCATTTCAGCGGTTTCATCGCACCATACTTGGATGAACGATCTCGCAAAATCGTGGATGCGGTCTGCGTTGCTAGTGAAGGCTTGGGTTATTCGCCACTAGAAGTAGCGCTCTCCTGGGTTCGCGAAGGTTACGGTGTTACTAGCGCGATTGTTGGCGCGAGGACTGCAGCACAATTGCGTGGAATTCTTACCGTAGAAGAAATCACTTTGCCAGAGCAGGTTAGAGCAGCTCTGGATGAAATCTCGGCAGACTTAAATTAACTGTTCTGAAGGAATTCATTTAAAACCTTAACGCCAAATTTAAGACCATCGATCGGAATTCGTTCATCAACCCCATGGAAAAGTGCAAAGAAATCTAGATCCGGTGGCAATTTAACTGGGCTAAACCCGTATCCAATTATTCCTAAATCTGAAAGCGCCTTGTTATCAGTTCCTCCACTCATTAAATATGGAACCGGTATGCCCTCTGGATCAAACTTGGCAAGCGCTGCCTTCATGGCATCAACCAATGG
>DDMR01000079.1:0-4259 GCA_002340925.1 Actinobacteria bacterium UBA2541 | reverse complement strand
TTGTAGCCCGCATTTAACATTGTTGGATTAGCGGTGTTCTGAATTGTTGCACCTAACATACGAGCCGCTTCTCCGATATGTTTTAAAAGTGGGCGAGGATTCTTGGGATCGTATATCTCGCCAGTTAATTCAGCGATCTTCGACCAGAATTTTGCACCAGTTTTCGTCTCAACCTGAGGCCACTCGTACGAACCGATTCGTGCTACCGCTGCCGCTAACTTGGTGACTGCATTCTTTGGATTAATGAACGATCCATGCCCTGCTTCGCCCTTAGCTTTAAGTTGAAGCCAGTTAATTCCCTTTTGCGCACCTTCAATAAAATAGAGTCGGTGTCCTCCAGTAATTGTTACCGAAAACCCACCAACCTCCGAAATTGCTTCGGTATAACCCTTAAATATTTCAGGACGGTTCTTAACTAGATATCTAGAACCATATTCGCTGCCCGCTTCTTCATCTGCAAAGAAGACCAGAAGAATGTTTCTCGGCGGTTTATAGTTTGCACGTTTCCAAGCCCGCACTGTTGCAATGATCATTGCATCCATATCTTTCATATCTACAGCGCCGCGACCCCACAAATATCCATCTTTGATGACCCCGCCAAATGGGTCAACTGACCAGTCATCGGCATTTGCTGGAACTACATCCAAATGGCCATGAACGACCAGACCTGGACGCGAGGTGTCGGCGCCTTCTATCTTCGCAACGACGTTTACGCGATTTTCACCCGTAACGATTAGCTCGCATGCAATTCCAACTTCATTCAGCTTCTCAGCAACGTAAGATGCGATAGCTCTTTCATCGCCAACACCTTCACCGTGATTAACACTGGGTATACGAATCATTTCCTGGCAGATAGAAATACATTCTGCTTCTAGAAGTGCAAGATCTATCGCTTCCATACCATCCGAATCCTCTTTAGGGTTTCCCACTCGCCTATCTTGCCTTAGTATCAACTCGATTGTGATGATGTGCGCGTGATTGGTATCCTTTCGCCAAGAAAAAGAGATTTTTACACTGGTCCGGGTGGCGGAATTGGCAGACGCGCTAGCTTGAGGTGTTAGTTCCCGCAAGGGATTAGGGGTTCAAGTCCCCTCTCGGACACCAGAACTAATTTATAAAAATAGTGATACCAGAGGAGCAAAAATGCAATCAAAGGGTTATGCCGTTCTCGAAGCATCGAAACCACTTGTTCCGTTTACCTTCTCTCGCCGCGATCTTCGCCCAGGAGACGTTGCACTTTCAGTCTCTTATGCTGGTATCTGCCACTCGGACATTCATCAAGCTCGGGAAGAATGGGGTCCCGCGCTCTTTCCAATGGTTCCAGGTCATGAAATCGCCGGCATCGTTACTTCAGTAGGGAGCAACGTAACAAAGTTCAAAATTGGCGACAGAATTGGTGTCGGGGTATTTATCGATTCCTGTCGTGAATGTTCATCATGTAAATCTGGGCTCGAGCAATATTGCCTTCAAGGCATGACTGGCACATACAACAATTATGAACGAGATGGAAAAACTCTTGCGCAAGGTGGATATGCAGATAGCTTTATAGTCGATCAAGATTATGCGGCTTCTATTCCTGACAATCTTGACCTGGCCGGAGTCGCGCCTTTGTTATGTGCTGGTATTACTCTCTTCTCCCCTCTAAAAAATTGGGGCGCTGGTCCAGGAAAGAAAGTTGGAGTGATTGGACTTGGCGGTCTCGGTCATATGGGACTGAAGTTTTCTGCTGCGCTTGGAGCCCACACCACAGTCTTCTCTCATTCACCAAGCAAAGAGCAAGACGCCCGAAAAATGGGTGCTAACGATTTTGTGGTTACTAGCAATCCAAAGGAGCTATCAAAGCTGGATAGGGATTTTGATCTAATTTTAAATACGGTTTCTGCGGATATGGATCTAACCCCTTATCTGCAACTGTTGAAACTCGACGGAACACTTGTGCTCATCGGATTACCAATAAATCCTTACACAATAAACACTCCAGTCCTCTTGGCTCAGCGACGTTCGATATCAGGATCAATGATTGGTGGCATCAAAGAGGTTCAAGAGATGCTTGATTTCTGTGGCAAGCACAATATTGTGAGCGAAGTTGAAGTTGTGGATCCGGAATACATAAACCAAGCCTACGAGAGGACTATTTCAAGTGATGTGAAATACCGCTTCGCAATTGACGCGAAGAAATTTTAGTTACTTATTTAAATTGATGAAGCGCGCCGGCAATTAATGGGGCCAAGAAGAGAGCGGGCAGCAGATTCCCTACTGCAACCTGCTTGATCTTCATTACCCGAAGCGAAATTCCCAATAAGAGAATTCCACCGGTCGCCGTCATAGCCAAGATTTGATAGTCAGGAAGAACTGTTCCCAGAAAGAGGCCGACCCCGGTCCAGGCAAATTGATAAATACCAACCGGGATACTGGAAACTGCAACTCCCCACCCCAAAGAAGCTGCAAATGGAATTGAAATCACGCCATCCAAAATGCTCTTCAAAACTAGTTGGTCAATTCCAGTTCCCATTCCATCACTGATAGACCCCAGGATTGCCATCGGACCGATAACGAATAAAAGCGAAGCGGTGACGAAGCCATCGACAAATGGACTTGAACCGTTTGGATCAAATCTGGCCTTTAATCTAACCCCAAATCTTTCAAGCCGATTCTCAATATCCAGAGCATTTCCGATTAAGGCACCAACAAGAAGAGCCGATAATATGGCGAAAATTGGCCAGCCCTGAGGCAGCTCTGAAACAAATTTTTGATTCCATAACTCTTTGATTGCATCCGCTGCTGCTAGCAAAGTTACAAAACCTAAAACCGTGATAATCAACTCTCGAGTGTGTTCTCGGAATTTAGCGCCAACAAAAATACCTAGCGCGGAGCCAAGGAGGATTGCTACGATATTTATTATCGTGCCTAGACCAACAAACATTGTTTACACCTCCGACTAATCGGTAGACTCTAACAGTGAAACCCCAGGAAGTTTGTGAGAAAATCTGGCGCCTTCTCCAACCCGCAAAAACTATCCCACATACCTCCTGGACTGCGAAGAACCGATGGTCTGTAACACCGAAAATATTCATTTTTTTGATAGTTGGACTATCTCTCTTCGGAATTGGAGAAGCGCTTTTAATACAATCAACTCTTGGTAACTCACCTTGGTCGGTTTTTGCGCAAGGCCTCTCACTTCAAACTCCACTGAGTATTGGAGAAAGCACTGCGATAACAAGTTTGGCGGTCTTGGCTCTCTGGATACCACTTAGAGAAAAGCCTGGGTTCGGAACACTTGCCAACATCGCTGTAATTAGTATTTTTATTCAACTTGGCGTCGATCATATTCCAACCGTAACTATGAACTTTCCACTTCAGATTCTCTATGTAGTTATTGGTGTGGGGCTCGTAGGGTTTGGCTCTGCTATTTACATTACCTGCGGACTTGGTCCGGGCCCGCGTGATGGACTTATGACTTCGTTGCACAAGAAAACCGGAGCTCGAATTTCAAGGGTTAGGTTGTCAATAGAAGTAACTGTCTTGATCGCAGGCGCGGCACTCGGTGGATCTGTAGGACTAGGAACCGCAATCTTCGCCCTCTTTATTGGTATCTCAATTGCATCCAATCTCAACTTTGTAACTAAATTATCCAATCGACTGGTTTGATCCCCAGTTCAATCAACCGATTATTCGCTTTCGTAAAAGGCCTTGATCCGAAGAAACCTCGATAAGCCGATAGCGGACTTGGATGAGCACTTATTAAGGAATTACCATCGGGAATAAATCGTTGAAGTTCGGCAGCGTGCTTTCCCCACAAGATGAAAACTACGGATGAAGCGGCAAGATACTTAACAACTTGGTCTGTAAAATCAATCCAGCCTACCTTTGCATGCCCCTGACTGGTGTTGGGGAGAGTCGTAAGTGATGTGTTCAAGAGCATCACTCCCCTAGATTGCCATCCTGTTAGATCTCCAGTTTTTGGCACAAAACCGATATCGCTCTCCAGCTCTTTGCAAATATTTTTCAGAGTTGGGGGTAATTTTTTGACAGTCGAAGGAACACTAAAAGCCAGACCCGTTGCATGATCTGGATTTGGATATGGGTCTTGGCCAACGATGCAGACCTTTACCTCAGAAATTGGTTGCTCGAAGGCAGCAAAGATTCGGTTCTGCTCTGGGATGTAAGGTTTGTTCAGTTCAATCTTGCTTAATAAATGTTTAGATGACGGTAGCGCCTCTTGCCATTGTCGTGGCAGTGAATCAAAGAGCATTGCCAAC
>DDMR01000004.1:2561-2779 GCA_002340925.1 Actinobacteria bacterium UBA2541 | reverse complement strand
TTGTCGCAGAGATCGAGAAGTTTGGCTAAATCTGCTTCAGTTCCCTTGCCATCTTCAAGATCTTGAAGCATCTGAACAAGCCACCAAGTTCCTTCACGACATGGTGTGCACTTACCGCAAGATTCGTGTTTGTAAAATTCGCACCAACGCAGAGTTGCACGAACTACGCAAGTTGTTTCATCAAAAATTTGAAGTGCTTTGGTTCCAAGCATTGATCC
>DDMR01000004.1:1987-2343 GCA_002340925.1 Actinobacteria bacterium UBA2541 | reverse complement strand
CCAGGGGTCCAGAATTTAAGTTTATGACCAGTGCGAACTCCACCAGCAAGTTCTAGTATTTCGCGAAGTGTTATTCCAAGCGGTGCTTCAAATTGTCCGGGATTATTGACATGGCCAGATAGTGAGTAAAGCGTGAAACCTTTGCTCTTCTCGGTTCCCATAGCTTGAAACCATTCAACGCCATTGCTGATAATTGCTGGAACAGATGCGATTGATTCGACGTTATTTACAACTGTTGGCTTTGCATAAAGTCCAGCGATAGCTGGGAATGGTGGACGCAATCTTGGTTGGCCGCGGAAGCCTTCGAGTGAGTCAAGCAGTGCCGTTTCTTCTCCGCAAATATAAGCACCTGCACC
>DDMR01000004.1:0-1855 GCA_002340925.1 Actinobacteria bacterium UBA2541 | reverse complement strand
TGTTGAACGCGACGATAAACATGGACGATTTCGCCACGAAGATAAATGAATGCATGATTTGCTCGGATTGCATATGAACCAATAATTATTCCTTCAATCAATACATGTGGATTTGCAAGAAGCAACGGCGTATCTTTGCAAGTTCCTGGTTCTGATTCATCAGCATTTACTACTAAATAGTGTTCTTTATTATCCCCTTGCGGAATAAATCCCCACTTGCTTCCGGTTGGAAATCCAGCGCCACCACGACCGCGCAGCCCAGAATCTTTAATCATTGTGATTACAGCATCGGGTTCCATGGCCAAAGCTTTTGCTACTGCGCTATATCCACCATTGCGCTTATAACCTTCAATTGTGAATGAATCTTTCTCATCCCAATTCGCTGAAAGAACTGGAGTTAACTTGCTCATCTATTTTCCACCTTTAGCAATTCGTAATCCAAGCAGAGTAGCTTCGCCTGCTGCTATACCTTCATTTGCAAGTCCGTCATTTAACCCAGCAAGAACCTCTGAATTTTGTTTCCAGGTGCGAAGAGTTTTTGGTCCACGGGTTGGAGCCGTTGGATTTCCGGAGCGAGCACTATCAACTAAATCTTTAACGCTCTGCGGAGTCTGATTGTCATAAAATTCCCAATTGACCATAACAACAGGTGCGTAATCGCAGGCAGCATTACATTCAATTCTTTCAATTGAAACCTTGCCATCTGCTGTTGTTTCGTGGTTCTTAATTCCAAGATGATTTTCTAGCGACTCATAAATTGCATCGCCACCCATAACCGCACACAAAGTGTTGATGCATACTCCCACATGGTATTCGCCAGCAGGTTCAGTTCGATATTGGGTATAGAACGATGAAACAGCAGTTACTTCAGCGGTTGAAATATCAAGTAATTCGGCGATCTTTTCGATGCCGCGTGGTGTTACGTATCCATCAAGTGCCTGCACATAGTGAAGCAGTGGCATTACTGCAGAACGCGACCTTGGGTAACGGGCAATTATTGAATCCATAATTTTTAATTGATCAGGAGTGAAGTTCATTAGCGATCAACCCCTCCCATAACTGGATCGATTGATGCAACTGCCCCAATAACATCGGCGATCATTCCGCCTTCGGCCATTGCTGAAGTTGCTTGAAGATTATTAAATGAAGGTTCGCGGAAGTGCACTCGATAAGGTCTAGTTCCACCATCAGAAACCAAGTGAACTCCGGTCTCACCACGTGGTGATTCAACTGCCGCATAAACCTGACCAGCTGGGACTCGGAAACCTTCGGTAACTAATTTGAAGTGATGAATAAGTGATTCCATAGATGTTCCCATGATTTCGCGGATATGTTCTAACGAATTACCTATTCCATCGCTTCCAACTGAAAGCTGTGATGGCCAAGCAATCTTCTTGTCCGCAACCATTACTGGTTGACCTTCAGATTTATCTAACTTGTCACAGGCTTGTTCAATAATGCGAAGTGATTGTTCAAGTTCTTGCATCCGAATTAAGAAGCGACCATAAACATCGCAGGTATCTGTTGTTATGACATCGAAGTCATAATTTTCATAACCACAGTAAGGATCTGTCTTGCGAAGATCCCATGGCATTCCAGCCGAGCGAAGAACTGGTCCAGTAATTCCAAGAGTTGTGCAACCAGCTAAATCTAAATATCCGATGCCTTTAGTGCGCATCATCCAAATTGTGTTTCCGACCAATAACTTCTCATTATCTTTAAAGTTGTGGCGCAACTCTTTTACAGTCTCACGAATCTTTGCAACTGCGCCCTTTGGCAAATCTTGCGCAACTCCGCCAGGACGAACATATGCCATGTTCATACGAAGGCCAGAGACCATTTCGAAAACATCTAA
>DDMR01000040.1:2537-4234 GCA_002340925.1 Actinobacteria bacterium UBA2541 | reverse complement strand
TACTGTGATTTCAATACCTATACCCCAGGTGAATTAAAAGAGGGCAGCGATATTGCTCAGGTTTCAAATGGCTACATCGATCTCTTAATTCAAGAGGCAAAAATAGCTCGTGCGGAATTTAATACGAATGAGCCAATCCCGACTATTTTCTTCGGTGGCGGAACTCCGACCCTTATGGAGCCAGCAGATTTAGGAAGAGTCCTGAAAGCACTTGAAGCCGATTTTGGTTTTGCGAATGATATTGAGATAACAATTGAAGCGAACCCCGATACGGTTTCGAAGGAGAAGTTGGCGGCACTTCGTGGTGTTGGAATTAACCGAATTTCTTTTGGAATGCAGTCAGCAGCTCCACATGTTCTTGCTGTGCTTGATCGGACGCACAATCCAGAGAATGTTGTTAAGGCAACCAACTGGGCTAGAGAAGTTGGCTTTGAACAAGTGAGTGTTGATTTAATTTATGGAACACCTGGCGAAAGTATTGCTGACTGGGAAGCAACTATTGATTCTGCTCTGGCCTTGCCAATCAACCATATTTCGGCATATGCGCTGATTGTCGAAAGTGGAACAAAGCTTGCGGCACAGGTGAAACGCGGGGAAGTTGTAATTCCTGATGATGATCAAACAGCAGATAAGTATTTGTTAGCGGATGAGAAATTCAGTAAAGCTGGGTTTACTTGGTACGAACTTTCAAATTGGGCAAAGTCTGGCGCAGAATGTCGACACAATATTGCTTATTGGGAGGGTGCAAATTGGTGGGGACTTGGGCCGGGGGCGCATTCTCATATAGATGGGATGCGTTTTTGGAATGTTAAACATCCAAATGCATATCGCGAGCGACTTGAATTAAATCAATCTCCTGTTATGGAGAGTGAAACCTTGAAACTGGAGGAGAAAGAGAACGAGCGAATTATGCTTGAAATTCGCATGCCTGAAGGAATTGCAAAGAATTCTTTAGGTGATGCAGCACTCCTCAGATTAGAGAGTTACCTTGCTGGTGGGCAGATTTCGAAGGAGCAATGGGAGAAAGGGCAGATTTCGCTGACTTTATCCGGGCGCTTGATGGCAGATCGAATCGTTCGAGAAATATTGTTGTAGTAGCGTTTGCCTATGCAATTAGCCCATGACGTCTTGCTCGGCCTATTAGCCGTTGTATTCCTAGTTTCCGGAGCCATGAAGTTAAGTGGTAATCCAAAGGGACTTAAAGGTACAAGGGATGTAAATATCGGTGACCGAATTGCCCGGCTGATTGGTCTGGTAGAAGCAGTTGCTGCAATTGGCTTGATTTATGCACTTAGATATCCAGATGAGCTAATTGGCTGGCTTGCAATTTTGGTTCTGTGGATTGCCATGGGGATTACGGTTTACGCACACTCGAAGGCAAACAAAATGAAGACTTCTGCTCCTGCAGTGGTTTTACTGCTCCTGCTTTCTGTAGTTCTTGTAATTAACTAATTTGGATTTGAAATGGAATTAACAATGCAAAATCGACAGCTCGAGATTCTTCGGGCAATTGTTGATGAATACGTTGCGACTGAAGAACCAGTTGGTTCGAAGGTAATCGCTGAAAAGCATGGACTTGGCGTTTCGCCGGCCACAATTAGAAACGATATGGCCGTTCTTGAAGATGCTGGGCTAATCAAGCAACCACATACAAGTGCGGGAAGAATTCCGACAAACAGTGGCTATCGAATGTTCGT
>DDMR01000040.1:0-2379 GCA_002340925.1 Actinobacteria bacterium UBA2541 | reverse complement strand
GCAATTCACCCAATTCTTGAAGCTCTGGAAGAGCAAGTTGTACTTCTTCGTTTATTGTCAGATGCTGGCACTTCACTGCAGGTAAAGATTGGTGAAGAGCAGGGTGAAAGTTCACTTAAGACAACGAGTTTGGTTTCGATGAGTTTTGGAAGTGGTGCGGAAAATCATGGGGCACTTGGAATTTTGGGGCCTACTCGAATGGATTACGCGAGTTCGATGGCTGCGGTAAATACCGTTGCAAGATATATCAGTGGTTTCTTAGGGGATAAGGCTTAGATGGCTGATTATTACGCAACCCTTGGCGTGGACCGCGACTCTTCTTTCGATGAAATCAAGAAGGTATATCGCAAACTAGCCCGGGAATATCATCCTGATGTAAATCCAGATCCAAATGCATCAGAGAAATTCAAAGAGATTACAACTGCCTACGAAATTTTGAGTGATCCAGAGAAACGTCAACGCTATGACTTAGGCGGAGATCCCTTTTCGCAATTTGGTGGCGGACAGAATTTTGGTTTCGGCGACATTATGGATGCTTTCTTTGGTGGCGGTGGACAAAATCGTGGACCACGTGCCCGGATGCGCGCCGGACAAGATGCGTTGATTCGAGTCGAACTCGATTTAGCAGAAGCTTGTTTTGGAACTGATCGCGAATTGAATTTAGAGACTGCCTCAACTTGCGATAAGTGTTCTGGTTCTGGCTGTGCAAGTGGAGCGAAGCCAAGTGTTTGCGGAATTTGTAAAGGTCGCGGTGAGACCCAACAAGTTACACGTTCAATTATTGGCCAGGTTATGACAAGTCGGCCATGCGCGGCCTGCCAAGGGTATGGCAGCGTTATTTCTGATCCGTGTTTAGAGTGTTCTGGAGATGGCCGAGTTCGTTCTAGAAAAGTTATCCCAGTAAAAATCCCAGCAGGAGTTGAAACTGGAAACCGTATTCAGATGAGTGGCGCTGGCGAAGTTGGTCCTGGTGGTGGACCTGCCGGAGATCTTTATGTAGAAATTGTCGAAGTGGCTCATGACTTTTTGGTGCGTGAGGGAAATGATCTACATATCTCGATTGTTATTCCTATGACATCTGCAGCCCTTGGCGCTAACGTGGCGATTGAAACACTTGATGGGCCAAAAGAGGTAACTATTAAATCTGGCTTTGTAAGTGGAGATACCGTCCTATTAAAAGGTTTAGGTATGAGTAAATTGCGTGGTCCTGGGCGCGGAGACTTGATTGTGCATGTTGAAGTTACAACTCCGGGTAAGTTGAATAAAGAACAAGAAGAATTATTGAAGTCACTTGCTAAATCACGTGGTGAAAAAAGTGATGATGTTGAGATTCATCGTAGAAGCAGCACCCAGAGCACAGGATTTTTTAGTCGATTTAGAGATGCGTTTCACCGCTAAATGCTGACCCTTTTCTTGGTTGATAAGTTAGAAGATTCAAATTTAATTGAAGTTGTGGGGGATGAAGCCCATCACGCGATAAAGGTGCTTCGGATAACTGTCGGCGAAGAGATTTTGATATCGGATGGCGCCGGAAATTGGGTTCGGGCAAGCGTTGAAAATATTGAGAAGAAAGCGTTTACGGCTAAGGTCTTAGAACATGGACTACAGCCAGAGAAATCTCCAAGGTTAATTGTGGTGCAAGGTCTTCCAAAGTCTGATCGAGTCAAAGATGCAATCGAGATACTGGTTGAGTCAGGTGTTGATGTAATTATTCCTTGGCAGGCCGATAGAAGTATCTCGAAATGGCGACAAGATTCTCTAGATAAATGGCAGAGTGCTGTGGTTGCAGCAACTAAGCAATCTCGGAGATTTAGAAAGCCAGAAATAATTGATGGCTTAACACTCTCACAACTTCTGGAAATCGAAAGTGAAAACAGCGCTGTCCTGGTGATGCACGAGTCAGCAACAACGAAGTTATCTGAAGTTGTAACTTCGAAATTTGGAGAAATGAGTGAAATCATTATCGTGATTGGGCCTGAAGGTGGAATTAGCGAGAGCGAACTAGCGATTTTAGAGAGCGCTGGTGCTCACATAGTTGGGCTCGGACCAGAAGTTTTTCGAAGCGCGCATGCAGGAGGCGCCGCTTTGAGCGCGGTATCTGCTTTGATTGGGAGGTGGTGATTTCGAAATGAGTTGCTTATTCTGCAAAATGTCAGCGGGTGAAATTCCGGTTGAGTTCGTTTTCGAATCTTCAAATGTCTTTGCTATCAAAGACATCGCTCCTCAGGCTCCGACTCATATCCTTATAATTCCTAAAGCTCATTATGAAAACGCTGCAGAGCTTTCATTTAATGCTCCTGGCGTTCTTTCCGAGATGCACGGGGCCGCTGCCAAAATTGCAGTAGATCTCAACCTGGATGGCTATCGAAGTGTCTTTAA